>JALYXS010000417.1 GCA_030946965.1 Acidobacteriota bacterium | reverse complement strand
TAAGCGCGACTATATCGATCCCGCGGTGAACGCGGTCAAGACCTACGTGGAGGGTGGCGGACACGCGCTGTTCATGATCGATCCCCCTCTCGCGCTTAGCCGTGGCGAGGAGAACAGTGGAAGCCCTGCGATTTCAAAGGTGCTCGAAGGCTGGGGCGTCACGCCGGAGAAAGATCTGGTGCTCGATACCAGCGGAGTCGGCCAGTTCTTCGGTTTCAACGAAGCGGCTCCGGTAGTTACTAAGTACGAATCGCAGCCCATCGTCAAAGACATGGCTGGAACGGCGACGGTGTTTCCGCTCTCGCGCGGTCTTGATGTAAAAACCGATGGGAAGTCCGGCGGTACTGTCGAAAAACTATTCTCCACTTCCGCTAACAGTTATGCAACCACTAATCTCAACTTGAGTAAAGGCGGCGCGATCAGCATCGATCCGAAGACCGACAAGAAAGGTCCCTTCGTGCTCGGCGCGGCCGGTTCGTTGACCGGCGCCGGCAAGCCGCGGTTCGTGGTGGTTGGCAGCTCCGGCTGGGTGTCCAACAGTATTCTTGGCGCGCCGATCGGCAATCGCGATCTATTCCTCAACATGATCAACTGGCTGAGCGCCGACGAGGATTTAATCTCGATCCGCCCCAAAGATCCTGAAGACCGGCGCATCAACCTGACTCAGCGGCAGATGGCCATGCTGTTCTATTCGAGCGTGATTTTCCTGCCGCTCATCGTGATCGCGTCCGGCTTCATGGTTTATTGGCGCAGGAGGTAGGCCATGAAGCTGCACGGTCTGTCGATTGCCGCGGTCGTATTGGCCATTCTGGGTGGTGGCGTTTATTGGTCCGAGCATCGCAAGCCAACCCAGGATAAAAGTGTCGCGGGCGATACCCCGCCAAAGATTCTTTCGATCCCCGAGGATCAGTTCAAGGAAATCCGTCTCGATAAGAAGGGCGGCGGCCAGACGGTAATTTCGAAGATCGCGAATCGATGGGAAATAGTGCAGCCCAAGCCGATGCCCGCGGACCAGGATGCGGTGAGTTCCATGGTAACCGCGCTCGCGAGCTTGAATGCCGACCGTCTGATTGAAGACAAGTCGTCGGGACTGGAATCGTTCGGACTTAGCGCGCCGAGCGAGGAAGTGGATATCACTAAGAAAGACGGTAAGGTGACCAAACTTCTGTTGGGCGCCGACAGCCCGGTCGGTTCCGGCGTTTACGCGAAGTTGGAAGGCGATGCCCGCGTCTTTACGATTCCCACTTACGCCAAGAGTTCTCTCGACAAGACATCGAAGGACCTGCGCGACAAGCGCCTGTTAACGTTCAATTCGGATAAGCTGACACGCGTCGATCTACAGTCGAAGAACGGCACGATCGAATTTGGCAAGAACAATCAAAACGAGTGGCGGATTCTGAAACCGAAACCCTTGCGGGCCGACGGAATGCAGGTGGATGAGCTCGTTCGCAAACTGAAAGACGCCAAGATGGATCTCTCCGTGCCCGATGCGGATTTGGCAAAGGCGGAAAAGGGGTTCGCGGCGGGCGCAAAAGCGGGAGAAGCGGCTGTAACCGATTCGAGCGGCAGCCAGACGCTTCAAGTGCGCAAGGACAAGGACAAGAATTATTACGCCAAGAGCTCCGTCGTGGAAGGCGCTTACAAAATCCCGAACGACCTCGGCGAAGCGCTCGACAAAAGCGTGGACGATTTCCGCAACAAGAAACTGTTCGATTTTGGATTCAGCGACCCATCGAAGGTGCAGATTAACGGGACCGCGTATCAAAAAAGCGGCGAGAAGTGGATGGCGGGCACGGTCCAGAAGGATGCGCCGGGCGTTCAGAACTTGATCGACAAGCTGCGGGATTTGGCGGCGATCAAGTTCGTCGATCAGGGTGGCGGGACTGATATTTTCGATGCTACGGTGACCTCGAATGAGGGGAAACGAACCGAGCGGGTCGTTATTTCGAAAGAGGGCAACAGTTACTTCGGCCGGCGCGAAGGTGAGCCGGGCGTTTACGAATTGGACGGGAAAGCGGTGGAAGAGCTGCAGAAAGCCGCCGCCGCGATCAAACCGTTCCAGAAGCCAAAGTGAACGCGCTCCTCACCGACCTGTACGAACTCACCATGTCGGCCGGTTTCTTTGCAACCGGCAAATTTCTGGAGCGGGCGGTCTTCGAGCTTTCCATTCGCCGCCTGCCGCGAAATCGTACATTTGTGCTCGCCGCCGGTCTTCCCCAAGCCGTCGATTATCTGCTTAATTTGAAATTCGAACCCGCTGAAATCGACTACCTGCGCGGGCTGCCGCACTTCGCGAACACATCCCCGGCATTCTTCGATTACCTCCGGGATTTCCGGTTTACCGGCGATCTCCACGCCGTCCCCGAAGGTACGCCGCTCTTTGCGGGCGAGCCAATTCTCACGGTGCGAGCGCCGCTAATCGAAGCGCAACTCCCCGAGACTTATCTGCTCTCCGCGATCACTTTCCCGACTCTGATCGCGACGAAGGCGGCCAGGATCGTCGAGGCGAGCGCCGGGCGCGACGTCGCCGAATTCGGCACCCGTCGCGCCCACACGCCAGAGGCGGGAGTGCTCGGGGCGCGCGCCGCGTATATCGGTGGTTGTAGCGGGACCAGTAATGCGCTTGCCGGTTATCGCTATGGCATCCCCGTCGTCGGCACGGCGGCGCATTCCTGGGTGATGGCCTTCGCGAGCGAAACCGAGGCGTTTCGAGAACTCCAGAAACTGCTTGGGACGAATACCGTGCATCTGATCGATACGTACGACACCATCGAGGGCGCGCGCAAGGCGATCGAAGTGGGAGGGCCGCTTTGGGGCGTGCGGCTCGATAGCGGCGACCTGCTCGCGCTCTCGTTTCAAGTACGCGCCATGCTGGACGAAGCTGGGCTGAGCGATGCGAAAATCATGGCCAGCGGCGATCTGGACGAGTACAAGATTCGGGCACTTCTGGCGGTGGGCGCGCCGCTCGACGCGTTCGGTGTCGGAACGGAGTTGGCTACGTCCGGAGACGCTCCATCGATGGGCGCGGTTTATAAGCTAGTCGAAATCGAGCGCAACGGGGAGCGCCGCTACACTGCCAAGCGGAGCGAGGGAAAGCACACGATACCCGGCGAGAAGCAGATTTTCCGTTTCGCGGATCGCGACGTGCTGGGGCGCGCGGACCAGAGCGCGGACGGGGGCGAGGCGTTGCTACGCCCGGTGATTCTCGGCGGCAAACTCGTTGGGCCACTGCCGGACGTGCATGGCGCAAGACAGCGGGCGGCACATTCGCTCGCGAATTTACCAAACCCGGAATCGTTCCGAGTGGAGCACAGCGCCGCTCTGGAAGCGCTCGAGCAAAGTTTATGAAACAGGTCTTCTTCGATATCGATACGCAAATCGACTTCATGTTTCCAGCCGGCGCTCTTTATGTGCCCGGAGCGGAACGTCTTCTTCCCGCGATTGCCAGGCTGAATCGCCATGCCGCGGGGCACGGCATTCCGCTAATCTCCACAATGTGCGCGCATTCCGAAAACGATCCCGAGTTTCGCCAATGGCCGCCGCACTGCGTCGTGGGAACGGTCGGGCAACAGAAGCCTTCATCCACGCTGGCCGGCCAAATATTTCTTGAGAAACAACAACTCGATTTGTTTAGCAATCCCACTCTTCCTGAAATATTGCGGGAATTGCAGGCCGATGAATACGTTGTGTACGGGGTAGTCACCGAACATTGCGTGCGTCTCGCCGCCATGGGCCTGCTCGCATTGCAAAAACCGGTCACCGTATTTGAAGACGCGATTGAACAGATCAGTCCCGGCGCGGCCGGAAAATTCAAGGAAGAGTTTCGCGCGCGCGGCGGCAAACTTACAAAAACGCCCGCGGCAATCGCGTCTGCACATTCTTGAGACTGGAGTGGGCGCTGTCCAATTCCGTTACCTTCTCGCGCAAGCTGCGCAACAACGCGAGCGCTCGACGCCGCTCCGCACCCCCATCAAGAGCCTGCGCGTTGTCCCAGTGGAAGATATAGCCAACTCCATGCCCGTGCGATTCAGCGTGTAGCGTGTCGACGCCTCGCTCAAGCGCAGCGCTTCAGTGGAGTGAATTCCCGGTCGAAAAAAGTGAACAGCGAGGTGATGCCGATCGTCACCGGCATGATTTTCAATGTCCCGCTCACCCCGAGCCATCGCACCACCACCGCCGTCAGAAACACTGCAATACGATCGTGACCCGGTTCAAGTAGATGCCGTAGAAGTTTCCCAGATACGCAGTGAGGTGTTCCGGGCCGTTTGGAACGCCGTTAAAAGGCAATCTTCGCAACGGCGTTGAACTGGTACTCGATGGTGACATCGACGATAAAGGTCAAGATCATGATCGCCGTGATCACCTGAAGATGCCTGTGTTGCCGGATGGCGCGCGGGATATCGACGAATTGAAATTCGGATTCTTCGCTCTCCGCGCCAGTTCGACGGATTCAAGCGCGATCACCTTCTCGACTATGTTGAGCTGCGCCATGCCGATTTAAGCGAGGGCGGCGAGAGCGGCATCCGCCTCTTCAATCGTCTCCGGGCCGGCTTGCCGGCAGCCCGCGAAATCTCGCCCGTCAGGCCGCGCATCCGCAACTCCGCCGCTGTCGCCATAGCACATGCTACCAGCCATGGATCGCCGGAACGAATCAGATCGCGCACCGCGGTTTGCGCGTCTTTAACTTCCACGCCGAACAGGTGCCGCCCGGTTTCGGTGACATGGTCCGGTCGATCGAGCAAAGGCATCGGAACCTTCGAGCGTAAAGCCGAGGCGTTCCTCGATGGTCGCGCCAGCAGGTCCGCCGCGCTCGATGGCTTCTTGTAATCGGGCAACGGCTGCAAGGCGGCGCTCAATTGGAAAAAATGCCGCGCTTCGTCTAAAATCTGTTGCGATACAAATCGATTCGAGTAATTCAGGCTAGGCGAAATCTCCCTCAGACTGTTCAATGCCTTCAAGACCGCGCCGCGAATCGGAAGACTTCGGCCTTTCGCGCCCGCGAGCGACACGCCGGGCTGCATCACCGTCAGGCGGAATGGGCCGTAGGCGAGGACCACGAATCCGCGCTCGCGAGCAGTAAATTTCGCGTGCCGATCAGCTTGACGGTTTGCGCGGTCAACGTTCCGCCGAAGACCGCTCCCACCACCGCGCCCGCGCCCAGCAGACCATAGAGCCGCTTCGCTTCCCGAGGAGTGAACACGTTGGCCGCCACCAGCCAGCCCTGTGATACCAGCATTACGCTAAATAAGCTGACCCAAATATTGAAGAAGTAGAAAACACTTCCAGTTGCGATTCGCCGGGCTCGCCCCACCCTAGCATTCCCGTGAATCGAATCCCGTTCTTGATTATCAGCAAGGCTCGCATTCGTTAATTCATTCCGATTTCTTTCAACAGCCCGTTCGCGCGATAAACCTTTCGCAACGCTTCGACAATTCCCTGGCTAGCTACATGAACCGCGCGCGCCTGCGACTCTCCGTAGAAAAAGTTATTGGGAAGCTCCTGAATATTGCCGTCGAACACGATGCCCACGATTTCACCCTCGGTGTTTACCGTTGGGCTGCCGGAATTCCCTCCCGCGATGTCCGCCGTCGTGACAAAATCGAGCGGCGTGCTTAGATCGAGTGAAGATTTCGCTTTCAGCCAGCGATCCGGCAAACGGTAAGGCGGCGTCCCCGTCGCGCGCGCGTACAGTCCGGCGAAATCCGTGCGCCACGGAATCGCCTTGCCACCTTCGGTGTAGCCTTTGGCCGGTCCGTAGGATAATCGCAGTGTAAAAGTGGCGTCGGGATATTGACCGGCTCCATGCACGGCGAACAGCGCCCGAGCGATCTTCGCCGAGCTATTCGTCTTCACCGCTTCTACTTCGTCTTCGAGCATCTTGCGATACTTCCGGGCTGGGCCATCGAGCACGCGCATCAACTGGATCATCGGATCTCTTGAATCCGCGATGGCTTCGACGCTGGCGGCCAGCCGCGTGCGCTCGTCCACATCTTTGAGCTTGCTGTTGGCCACGTAGTTGAAAGCGGCTTGCTCGGGACTCTTTCCATTTAGAACCGCTTGGACGACGGGGTTCGAACCTCCTAGCTCGCCCTGTAACTCCCGGAAGTAATTCGCCAAGAGAGCAATCTCGAGCCCATCCGACACTGGCGCGGGCGAGAACACCTGCCGGTCGAGCGATTGCCGCGCCGCATCCGCATACTCCCGCAGTCGTTGGCCATCCGGCTTCGCGCGCTCCGTGGGGATTCGATAAACCTTCCGCGCAATGGAAAACAATTGCGAAAAGTAGGCGCCGCCTTCGAGCAGTGCACTCTCTCGATAAAAGCCGCGCTCCTTCAGGGCTGCCGCCGCCACATCGTCCCAGGCGGAACCATATTCGCCGCGTATCTCGGGGTCCGCCGCGACTGCATCGCGCAGTTCCGTTTCCTGCTGGAGTTTGCGCTCCACCAATTTCGGATCCTGCAAGCCGTGGTATTCGCCGGCGGATGCCTTGAAACCGTTTTGCGCGGAGAAGAGATCGTCGTGCGCCATGCGCGCGGCTTCCGGATTTCTTCCGCCGAACACCTCCAGAGCGTCAACCGCGTTCTGTAACCGCTTCAGCAGAAACGGGTAGCGCACGTCTCTCTGAAACATCAACTCGGCGACTGTAGCGAGACGGTCCGTATGGCCTGGGTTACCGGATACGAAGGTCAACTCGCCGGCCTTCACGCCCTGGCGGCTCCATTTCAGATAATCGGGGGTGTCGAGCGGCTTGCCGTTCTCATAAGCCCGGAAGAACGCGATATCGAGATTAAAGCGCGGATAGGTGAAATTATCGGGATCGCCTCCAAAGAATCCGACTTCGGATTCTGGCGCGAACACGAGCCGGATATCGGTATAGCGTTTGTACTCGTACAGATTATAAATGGCCCCTTCATAAAACGTCACGACACTGCACTTGTTTCCAGTCTTCGCCGTGCAATCTTTTTCGATTTGAGAGAGAGCCGCCTTGCGCTGCTCGTTAGCTTCGGGCGTGCCGGCGCGCGCGTGAATATTCGAGTTGACGCGGTCCGTGACATCGGCGATTTTCAGCAGAACGTTGGCTTCGAAATCGGGGCAGCGCGGTTCGCGGCGCTCCGATTTGGCAATAAATCCGTTCGCGACGTAATTCTGCCCGGCCGTGCTGATTTTTTGCAGACACTCGAGCGCTACATGGTGGTTCGTGAATAGCAGTCCATGCCGGGAAACGAAGGATGTGGAGCCGCCTCCCATGCGTACCGAAGCGAGGCGGAGATGGTCGAGAAAACTTGGCGTGATCGCAAATCCATAGGACTCCTTCACGCGCGCCGCGGGCACGCCGTTGAAGAGCCACATCCCCTCATCCGCAATAAGCGGGAGCGAGAACAGCAGGAGAGCGATCAAACACATTTAGCCCACGATTGTAGCTTGACCTAGGAACATCCCGCGTTGTGGCCCACGCTATAAACTGCCACCCTCGTGACTAGGTTAACTTTTGAGTTCTCCCGCCCGTACACAAATCGAGCCGCCCGAACATGAGACGCTTAGCGGACCGGAGCGTCAAGCACTTCGATATCGCTGCGTGTTTGAAACCGCTAAGGACGGCATCATGATCCTGGACGCGAATTCAGGCGAGGTGCTCGATGTGAACCCTCGCATGCTGGAATTGGCGGCGTGTTCCCGAGAGGAGGAATCGCGGAGAAATTGCAGCGGTCCTGCTGGACCTGATTATGCGGGTAATGAGCGGCGTGGAGGCCCTCGAGCAATTCAGCAAGATCGACCCGAACGTGCCGATTGTCATCACCAGCGGCCATCGCGAACTTGTCGCAAACCACGCACTTCAGGAAGTTGGGGCCTCGGGTCACCTGCAAAAGCCTTACACGGCCCCTCAATTGGCGAGGACGATCAAGACCGCGATGAAGAGATAGGCAGTTGCCGTTGCTTCATCGGTTCAAGCCACCCACTCCATTTTCTCGCTCCAGACAACCTCAATCCAGCCTTGTTGCGGAATCGCGTCCACGGGCAAGCCGGCCTGCCAAAAGGAGACGTTGAAATCCGCGCGATCCGGCGATCCTAGCGCCGAGTGGGGGATCGCGATCTCCAAAACAGTTTCATAGGCGGCTTGAACGCCTCGCGTATCGAACGATGCATCGTGAACGGCGGCTTTCCCATTCTCCATATGGACTGTTAGGCTCGCCTTCACGTCTGTTTCAGGCGGTTTAAGCGTGAGCCGCACATCGAGCGAAGCGAGAAGATCCTCATTTCCCTCGTGGAAATCCACTCTGACGTACAGAATGTTGCCGTCGCTTCCATAGTGCATTTCCCGCGCCAAGAACCGTTTCCCATGCATCGACCCGGATCGCGCATCCAAACGGTACGTTCCAGCGCCCAGCCACTCAAAATACGAAGTAACGCGACCGTCGATAACCGGATGAACCGGCCCGGTAGGCTCCACACGCGAATCCCGCGCCACGGCTACATGTAGAATCGGGCGCGAAAGCTCCTCTGGCGGCGTGAGTCCAAGCGCCAGATACACGTTCGCCAGATGATCCCGGAACAACTGGTCGAAATCGATGCGGTTAGCCGAATCGTGCTCCGGCCCATACCACCAGCACCAATCGCTGCCTTCGGCGATGAGTAATTCTTCATAGGCGAGCGCGCGATTTTCAGCCGTTGCTTCCATCGCCTTGTCGTAGGCCTGGCGCGCGCGCAGCAAGTATTCCCACGCTTTGTTGTCCTCTTGCGCTCCGATCCAGATGTCGAAATTAGCGTTAATCCACGATCCCGGAAAGATGTGCGTGAGCGGCTCCGGCGGGATGCGCGAAAACGCTTCGCGAACCGTAACCGCATCCATGCCCGGGTCTGCTGAAATGCTTCCGTAGAGATAGCGGAAGAACTCGCGGCCACTACGGTCGTAGTATTCCCAAGCGTTTTCCCCGTCCAGAATGATGGGGACCAAAGCGTCGCGGCCGCTTTGCAGAATGCCGCGGCAATTGTCGCGGATCTTGACCACGAAATCGGCCGCGGCGGCGCGAGCATCCATGCCGGAATAGACGAAGCCGATCAGATCGCTCAACAGATGATCGCGAAAAATTACATCGAGTTTGCGATCGCCCTGCTGCCATCGATAGGGCCGGTATATGGCATCCACGCCAGCCGCGCGGCCAAGCGTTCGATCGAGAACGCCGTTATCCGTCGCGGCCCATTCGAAACCTACGCCGGCGGCAATTTGAAACGCCTGATCGGAGACGGAGCCTTCCGATGGCCATAAGCCAACGGGCGCGACGCCAAACACGCGGCCGATATACTCGCGCGCCATTTCGAGTTGCTTGCGCGCGTCTTCCGGGTACTGGAAAGTTGGCGGCAGCGCAACGCGCGGATGCGAAACCGCCGCGATGTTCGAATCGCAGATTAGCGGAAGAATCGGATGATAGAAGGGCGTCGTGGAGATTTCGATTTGCCCGCTCAACGCCAGTTTCTTGTACTCCGGAATCACTAGCCGGAGCAGTTCGAGCTGCTTCCGTCCCATTGCCGCCTGATCTTCGAGCGAATAGCCGCTGCCCTTTTCGATCAGTCCGCGGATATCGGTGTCGTGCTCCTGAAATTCCTCGTCGAACCAGGCCAACTGCGAGAGTACCTGAAGATCCCGGAACTCCTGGACGCCGAAAACGCTTTTCGCGGACCGCGCATTTTTCTGCGCGACGGAGGCGTCGTACAAAGCGCCGTAGCGCGGATAACGGTAAATCATGCGGCCGGCATTCGCTTGAAAATAGTTGCGAAGCATGAAGCCGCGCTCGTCGTCCGTCAAAGTTTCGGCTGGCTTCAGCGCGCAATCGAGAAAGGGGTCGCGCGCGGTTCCGGCCGCGTACTCTTCCACCTGGACCATCATCGAAGGAACCAGATTGAACGTCTGGCGAATGCGCGGGAACTCCTCGAGAATGCGCGCCATTCCGTAATAATCTTTCAGCGCGTGCAGACGCGTCCAGGGCAGCTTGTATTCGCCCGAGATGAGGTCCTTATAGAACGGCTGATGCATGTGCCACAGAAAGCACAAATTGATTTGAGGCATGTCGGTCTATGCGCGAGCGCTCTAACGGGCGCGCGTAACGAAATCGGATTGCGACCGGCGTTCCGCGCGGGCCATCAATTGGCGGGCCTCATCGATGCCCCGGATGCCGCCGCGCGCGCCGATTGCCGTGCAATTCAGCGCCGCCATGGCGTTGGAAAAATCGAGCGCTTCCCCCATCGGCATATCTTGCAAAACAGCATAGCAGAAGGCCCCGTGAAACACATCGCCCGCGCCGGTCGTGTCCAGGCAATTTACCACGTAAGCCGGTGAGTAGACGAAGCGTTTCTCACAAAGGGCCAGTGAACCATGGGAGCCGAGCGTCATGGCCGCGACCCGCATCCCGTACTCTTTCTGAATCGCTTCAAGGGCGCGAAACGGATCGTCCTGATTAGTCCAGCGGATCGGGAATTCGGAGCTTGCGATCAGATAATCGATATAAGGCAGCACGCGATCGAATCCGTGATAAATCGTATCGACATCCACGGTGACGGGGATTCCATGTTCGCGCGCGATGCGCGCCGCGTGCTCGACCGCCGGCGTGTCGTGCCCATCGATGTGCAGCAGCCGCGCGCAGACGATTTGATCGGACGAAATTTCGGCCGGTTCGAGCGCGAGGCAATCGGGACGGCTCCAGAACACCGTCCGCTCGCCGGTCGATTGATCGATTACGATGTAAGCCGATTGATTGGGGCAACCGGCGCGGCGTTGCACGTGATCCAGATTGATGCCCGAACCGGTCAGACTCTCCATCTGGATGCGTCCCCGTTCGTCGTCGCCGATCGTCCCGATGTATTTGGTTCGCAGGCCTAGCTTTGCGCACGTAACCATGGCGCTGGCGACTTGGCCACCAGGGCTCAAAATTTCTTTATGAAAAGGAACCTTGCCACCGTAAGCGGGAAAATGCGGCACGATCAACAGCGTGTCGGTCGCGTTCAGGCCGACGCCCACGACATCGAATTCCGGATTCATGGGAGAGAGCGCTTGAACTGCTTACTGAGCGCCAAACCCTGATGCTGATAATTGGAACCGATCCCCTGCCCGTAAAGTTTGTCCGGCGCCGCCATAAGCCTCTCGAATTCGAGGCTGCCGACTTCCTGGCCGTCTTCGAGCAGGAAGGGAACTTCGTGGGATCGAACCTCCAGCACGGCGCGCGTTCCCTTTACGTCGTCGGCTCCGTAGCCAAAACCGGGATCGAAAAAGCCGGCATAGTGAATTCGGAATTCGCCCACGGACGGATCGTATGGCACCATTTCAGCGGCGAATGTAGCGGGGATGCGGACCTTTTCCCGCGATGCCAGAATATAAAATTCTTCGGGATCGAGAATCAGGTCGCGGGTCTTGGTTCGATAGATCGGATCCCAAAAGTCGAGCGGCTCGTAGTAGCCGATACGTTCCAAATCGATCAGGGACGTGTGTTTCTTCGCGCGGTATCCGATGATGCCGGATCCGCCGCCGCCCGTCAAGTCAATCGAGAGGTGCAAACCCTTGCTCGATATGACGGCCTCGCCCGGCAGTTCGTTTTCGAGATACACCAGCGTCTCGCGCTCATCGAGTTCCGTGAGTTGCGTGTCGGAATAGGAGGGTGTCCCGCGCATAAGGCGAAGTTGATTCAGCCTGGCTCCTTCGCGGACGAGCACGCTGAAGGTGCGCGGGACCACCTCCACATACAGCGGCCCCTTGTACCCGGCGGGAACGAATTCGAACTGGCGGCCGTAGTCAGTAATCAAGCGCGTGAAGATGTCGAGCCGGCCCGTGGAGCTTTTCGGATTGGCCTTCCCGGAAATGTGCGGCGGTAGACTCAACGATTCTTTCAGCTTGACGATGTAGACACAGCCCTTTTCGAGTACAGCCGGGCGCGAGAGATCGATCTCGTGAAGCGTTTGGGTTTCCAACTTGCGGGAAATGGTCGAGTTGACGCTGGGTAAGAAACTCGCGCGAACGCGGGAGGCGACGGACCCCAGCCGCAGGTCGATGCTGGATGGCTGTACCTGGGCGTCATCGATGGAAT
>JALYXS010000411.1 GCA_030946965.1 Acidobacteriota bacterium | reverse complement strand
GTCAATTCGAACCCGGACGCGTCGGTCAAACTATGGCGCAAGGTTTCGGCCACTGAAAATTGGGGGACGGGCCAGCAGGAGACGATGCGGGCAAACGTACGCGACGGCACTGCCGATACCGATCTCTTCAAGGCCTACATGCATAAGCTCTGTCCGGAAGGTTCGGCATTGACGTCGAAGGATTTTCTGGCGCGGGGCGCCGACCTCAACGGCAAGGGCGACTATCAGGGGTGCAGCAGCTTCAACCCGCTGTTGATTTTTTCGCGGCAAAAGGAAAACGATTTTGAACAGGGCGCGTTGGCATCGCGTAACCGGGCCAATGCTCCCAACCGCAGGGTCATGGTCCTCCTGTTCCGGATTGGAAGCAGGATCGATTTCACCAAATGGCCTTGCCCGCGAGCCACGGAGGGCGCCGCGGGATGTGTCCGCCGATTCTGGTCGGATGGACCGAGCCGGCGCACCACACGGTTGCCCGATAAGGATCGGAAATTTGAAGACACGCAGGACACGTTTGCCTGCCGTTTCTATCAGCGTATTTCGGACGGCTCTCCTTGCCACCGGACGGTTTTAGCGCTTCGTCTTCGGCTGTTTGATCGACAGGCTAGACCGTTGCCCAAGGCCCCCTACTTTGTCGCCGCTGCCGGCCGGAATACGTCGGGGTTCACGGATCCGGATGGCTTCGCCTTTGTGCGAGACGTGGAACTGCCAGCTACTTGCGTGGTGAGGTGGAGCCGGTCGAGCGCCCTGCTGGATTCGTCGAAACCTCCGGACGCGGCTTGGAAAGACTTTGAATTCGAGCACACCGTGTCCGTCGATCTGGATGCGCCTGAAACCGCCTCCGAGGCCCCGAGCGGCGCTCTGCCCCCGAGTGTAGACTCACAGCGTCTCTCAAACATGGGTTACATTTTCAAGGACCGCCCGGAGGCCAACGTGCAAGCGTTCCAGCGGGACGCCGGTCTGAACCCGTCCGGATCGCTTGCGGACGCTTCGCCCGGTATCCGCAGGCAACATGACGACCTGGTTGCTCCTCCCAGCCCTCACATGCCAAACGGAGGACCGGCCGTTGGCTGACGATCTGGATGCGGGAACACCCGCCCGCGGACCGGGAACGATCCCCTTCTACGTTACGCAGGGTTTCGTGAACGCTTTCAAACAGTTCAGCAATCGTAGCGAGTTGGGCGACATGGGAGATGCCGTCGCGGACCCGCGGGGCTTTGTAGTAAAGCAATTTCGGGATTGGGAGCCCTTGAGAGGCTACAGACCGAACCGCCTCCGCATTGTCGCGCTGTACGACTATTATCGCGACACCTATCTTAAGGGCAAGCGGCTGTTCGGCTCCGACAAGCTTTTGTGGACCGGGCTGGGGCGCATGGCGGGCGGCGCCATAGTGGGCGGGCTTGATCTCCTGCGAGATCGCGGCCAGGATGTCACACCGCTAACTCCGGACCAGGTCGACTCGCTGTCCGGCGCCCAAGAGGCGAAACGCCGCGAGAATCCCGTGATCGGGTTTCTCGAAATCGGCAAGGCAATCTTCCTGGACCTGATCTGGCAGCACGAGGCCTTTCTCGACGAGCCCCGAATTGCGCTGGATCTCGCGCAAAAGTACGACGCGAACCCCGACATTACGGCTTTCGATAACAGAATCGTCTTCCGGCCGGAAACGAAGAAGAATATGACAAAAGCCAGGGTAAACAGTTACTTAACGGCTTGGCAACAAATCATCTCCAATAATTTGGACAGCATTGCGTCCGGGAACAAAGCACTTCTTCAAAACGAGCAGTTCAACCTGGTCCAGCCGTTCTATGACAAGATGATCAAGGATGGCTCGGTCTTCCGGGATGCCAGTCCTTTTACCAGTAGAATCCATCCCTATCATCGGGACTTTATCGAATCCAAGCCAGGTGGAAACGTACTTACCAGGGACGACCGCTGGGCCTGGATCACCGAACCGGGCGGAATGTACGCGAAATGGGCGGAGAGCATCTCGCCCACGATCCGCATGACCACCGTCGTCAGGCAACATCTCGTCGAAACACCGCTGGACGTCAGCATTCGACACCAATGGGTAGTCGAGGATCACAACCTTGAGTCCGGGGCGCCATAAGATCGGCGCGATACCCGGCTAAAACATTCGCTCAAATTCTTCAGGGGTGATCTGCGCTTGGCGGAGGATGCTGCGAACGTACCGAGGGTAGGTCCTTGTCGTGAATCGGGATGGTGACGCGAGGCTCGGATTTTTAAAACACCGGCAGCCGTGGCATGTTTCTCTTGGCGACATTGTAAGGAGCGCCGTCAACTAGCGGCGAGCGGCTGTCACGGCTTACCGGAAATCGCTCGATCACTTCCTCAATGCTCATGCCTGCTCCGAAATTTTCAAAGAGGATCTTCACCGGCGTGCGCGTCCCACGCAGCACCCATGCGCCGCTGACTTTGCCGGGGATGCTCTCCAGCGCGTCGCACTGTGACCAGTCAGGACTCGCCAATAAATCAGGACTCCTGATTTCAGGATAGCGTCAGGGGTCAGAGTACGAAACAACTACCCGGAACGCAAATGCATGAAGAGCTGGGATTGGGCAGCACAAGATAAACTGAGACGCTTGCCACGCGGTCCCGTTGGGAAAACGGCCCTTTACGAAACACAAGGGGGCCTTACCTGAAAGGAAAGTCCACTTCGGCATAGCTGCCGGGTTTGGCCGCATTCACGGCTGCCGCAATTCGTTCCATGTGCAATCGGACAAGCGGCCATTGCGGAGTGCTCAACACCACAAGGGCTATGCGGCGGCTCGTGAGGTTCTGCTGATAGCGCATGTTCTTGTCGGCGGTAAGAAGCACGTCGAACCCGGCCCGCTCCGCTGCGGCGAGCAAGTCGCCGTTGGTCAGCGTGTCCCATCCCCGCTCTTTCGCCTTTGTAACGGTGTGGCCCGGAAGGAATCGGTCGATACCGCGAGGCGTTACATGGTCAAAAAGAATGAGCATCCACGGGAGCAATTGCAGCGGGGACCGGGGGCGGGATCGGGTCGAGACTGCGAGCCGCAAATTCAAGTACCGCGTTAATCTGTTCCCGCGTGATGTCGAACTGGTCGATGATTTCCTCTATGCTGGCTCCGGCCTCAAGGTTTTCGAATACGGCGGAGACGGGCATCCTGGTATCACGAAAAACCCATGCGCCGCTTACTCTCCCCGGTACGCTTTCCACGGCGGGGCATTGGGACCAATCGAGAGTTGCCATGTTCTTACCCTCCTTTCATCGTAGCCTTTTACCACGGTTCGGCGGCGGCACGCTCGGGGAAAAGGACTCCGCCCCGGGGATTGCCGGGAGGGGGTTTGGCGACGCAAAGAGCTCCATTCCGGCAAGCTTCTATACTGTTTTGGCCAATCAAAAACAAGGAGGGCTCAGTCTTAGAGACACTATCTGGTATCTCTACCTCGGCATAGCTGGCCTGTGTCGCAGCGTTGATGGTTGCAATGACGTCCGCAACATGCGGTTTGATGATGCTCCATCGGCCTTTGCCCAAAACAACAATGGCGATTTTGAGTCCGATAAGGTTCTGCTGGTACCGGAGATTGCGATCTGTCGTCACCAGCACTTCAGCTGGCTCCCCAAGATTCTGCCCACAAAGCCACAGTCGCCGGGAGCCCAATGGGAGTTAGAATATACGACGCGCCTAAATTTTGGCGCGCATTCACATGCCTGCAACCTTTTTACACCGAAGCAAGAAACATCACGATGTATACCAAGGGGCCACCCGACTCCTTCCCGCCCAAGCCTTCAGAATCCACAATCTCGCTGCCACCCCAGACTAAGGTTATTGCGGACGATAAAGAGGCGGACTGGCCGGACATCTTTACGAGGCCATTCGCATTGGTTACGGCCTACACTAACGAGCCTTACCCGAGTGGGTGGATCCTGCGAAAGTTTCTGCACAGATGCCTCAAGCGCGAGACGCCGAGTCAAGTAACAAGCAACAATTCACAGGCGTAACTTATGGGGATTCCAAATGGGACTTTGGCGAGAAAGATAAAAATCCGACATCTCCGCGCCGATTCGTCACCGGCGACCCCAAATACGAAGAGCAAGGTTGGTACACCGGCACGTTAGGCGGCGCGGATATGCGGTTCGTAGCGCCGCCGCCTGGGACCAAGTGCGTATCTTGTGGCCGGCTCGTCGCCGATCACCGCATTTACGAAACTGCGGCGTTGAAAGAGCTGGCACAAAAAATCGTTGTTCAACAGGTCGTGAAAACTCGGGGCCAGGGGCCTCATGTTCGGATTGCTCGAGATTTGGGAGAAGGAACCGCTATCGAAGAAGGTGACCATTGCCGCGAGTTCGGGGTTCGAGTTCAACTTCGGAGAGTCTGTGAAGGAAGTCGATCCAAAGATTCAATACGTTAGTGAAAAGGATCTGCGCGGAATGTCTGGCTTTCATAGCGCGGACGGGAAGCCGATTGCCCTCAAAGCGTCGAAATCGCCTGCCGGGATCTTCAACTACGGCCCGGATTACCCGCTTAAAAAGGGCGAGAAGAAGGTAGACGATAAAAAGAGCAACGATATTAAGTGCGCGGCGCCCAAGCTCATTCAGTTCTACAACCATTTCGTGCGGAAAGAGATGAAGCAGCCGATTCTTTATATGTCGGAGGTTTATTGCAGCCCGGGCCAGGAAAAGCCGGAAGACGAATTCGCCCATGGCCATACGGCCGCCTCCTGCAATGTCTGCCGGATAAATATCCCAAAAATGTTGTGGCGGGCACGAAAACCTCGATAAATCGCCGAATAGGCGGCCGAAATAGTTCCGGCCAATGCAGAAAGCGCCGGATACTCGCCCTATGTGCTTGACTGGTTTTGACCGGCTCGGCGTGCGTTGCACACCTGAGTTGCACAAAGGACCCAATTTGGAACACTTGGCGGGGGACTTACCTGAAAAGGGATGTCCACCTCTGCATAACTACCAAGTGTCGCGGCGTTCACGCTGGCCGCTATTCTCCGAACATAGCGCTGCACTCTTTCAGAAGCTCCCCATTGACGAGCCTATCCCACCCGGCATCCTTTGCCTTCGTGACGGTGTGGCCTTCGAGAAACGGAATGAGCGGCGCGGGCGTACCGTGATCAAACAGTATGAGCATCGACGGACGCCATCGAGCAGGTAGCAGGAGGCGGGGCATCAAGACTGCGGGCCGCAAATTCGAGCACGGCGACAATCTGTCCCGCGTCACGTCGAACCACTCCATGATTTCCTCGATACCCCGGATTCGAGATTCTCGAATACGGTGGAAACCGGCATACGGGTGTCCCTAAATACCCATGCGCCGCTGCGCTTGCCGGGGATGCTCTCCACGGCGGGACATTGCGACCAATCGAGAGTTGCCATGTTCTTACCCGCCTTTCATCGTAGCCCTTTGCCACGGTTCAGCGGCGGCGTCACGCTCGGGGAAAGAACTCCGCGCCGGGTGATTGCCGGGAGGGGGTGGAGCTTACCCTTTCGGAAACACGGACCGGCATGGCCTCAATCAATTAATAAACGCGGCGGCTTGATCGTCGTACTCTGGTGTTGTGGTTGGCAGGTCCTTTATGGAAATGTATCGGGGCACCGCAATCTCGACACCACGGTCCGCTGTGACCGGATTTGGCAGTCTCACGCGCCCTGGGCGCATTTCGGACACGTTTCATGTGTAGGCGTGGGAGAGATTGTACCGGTTGCTTTCCCAGGCTTGGGACCTTTGTGAAACGGCAAGCCGGGTTTGAAACACTTATCCCGGAGAACTGTGCCAATTAGGCGCATTTCGAATGCGCGAGCCTCCCAATTCTGGTATCATCTCCGCCTAAAGGAGGGGCTTTTCACCATGCCCATGCAGTATGCGACCCAAGCCATAGTCTGCCTTGCAAACGATTTGCGGGGGACAGCGGATTCCCTTCAGGAGAAGCGCGGGCTTGAGGAGGATATCCGCAAAACGATCAACGAAGTGGAACAGATCGCCGCCACGGTTCACTATTGGCCAGCCGTCGCCGGGCTGCCGAACCTATTCAGTGCGCGGGATGACGGCTCGGGAGGTTCGCGGCTGATTATCGTTGGCCATGGCAATCCCGAATCCACACATATCTTAGGAGACGGCCTTCAATGGACGGCGGCGCAGCTGAACACGGAGGTTGAGACGTGGCTTAATCGATCCATCATCAACCGAATCAGCCTGCACATGTGTTTCGGGGGCGGCAACCCGTCCGGACACCTGGCTCCGATGCCGGTGGATCCAGCGAACTCCTTCGCAATGGCGTTCGCAAGAATATGCCGGGTCGCCAGGAGCATCACGGCGCGCACGCATCTTGTCAACATCTTACGGAAAACCAGTGGTCCCTCCAACGTCCCTCAAGACCAGTGGCCCTTGACTGACGTTCAGCGTACCGTTGGCGGTCGCCACCAAGCGCCAGGCATTGACAAGTACGTCTTTGAGCCGCAGGCGGATGGCAGACCCTTGTTCGGGCCCGTGCGATGAGATCGTGTCCTCATGAAGTCTACTGCTCCAGCTGAGACCGCCGCTCCGTCCGGGAATTTGGCGCTCATTCACCAGGAAGTCCTTACCTCCATTGTCCGATTGCGATCCGGGCGGCAATCCGTAACCGATGCTCAATATTTCCGGACGCAATTCCG
>JALYXS010000399.1 GCA_030946965.1 Acidobacteriota bacterium | reverse complement strand
TGCTTCATGCGGTCCGCGGTTTCGTCGTAAATCCAGCCGTATCCGCGAGATTCTTTGACGCCGACGTTGAACCAGACCGGCGAATTGAAGCACGCTTTTTGCGTCAACATCAAGTGCGCCAACTCGTCGCGAAAATTCCCGCCGTCTTCCTCGGATGCAAAGTAGCCGTCCTTCAGCCCCCAATCGGCGATATTGTCGACCACGCGATGCACCAACTCGGCCACGCTGCTTTCGCGATCGGGCGATCCGAGCTTCCCGTGGAAATACTTGCTCGCGACGATATTCGTCGCTGTTTGCGACCAATCGGCCGGCACCTCAATGTCGCGTTGCTCGAAAATAACCGAGCCTTTGTCGTTGCCTATCGTAGCGTTGCGCGTCTCCCACTGAACGTCGTCGTAAGGGGTTTTTCCGGGCTCCATACGGGCCGTGAAATAGCGGGGGAATGACACCCCCGTTTTGCTTGTTTGAGGAGAGCCTTGAATCTGCAACTCCTGGGGATTTGCGCTCGAAGTAATAATTTGGTCCACGGTTTCGCTCCTGCCGGAAATATTCTACCTGAGATGTAAGCATACCGCAACATATAGTGGTGTCAAGTGAAAAAGAGTCTATTCGTGCACAAACCGGTCCTGTGCGGAGCGCTCCCCGCTGGCGCGGGACTCCCTCTCAAAACGTGGATCAAAGGTTGAGTGTGGCCTTTGCCGCGCGTCTGTCGACTGGCCGCCGTTTTAGATCGACCTTCGCCAACCACACTTGTCCCTTGCGGATCACTGGTAGCAGACCTACTGCGTCAAGCGGCGTCTCCTTTCACATCGGCGTTCCCGGACAAGATCGTCTCGTCTTCGGAACGGTTCCCGTAGGCACAACCGTCATGCTTCAGGCGCTGATTTCGAACCCCGCCAGTGATGCGCTGACGTATACCTACATGTTCGTTTCGCGCCCGCCCGGTTCCAACACCAAACTATTTCTTGCGAACACTCCCGCTCCCATCTTCGTTGCGGACGAGCCGCTCGATTCCAGCGGCGGCTCCTTTCACTTCCAGGCTTTGAATCAATCGATCACGCCATGCCGCACGGCGAAACGCACCAGTTCGCTCGAGCTATGCACATTGAGTTTCTCCATAACGCGGCCGCGATGCGCGTCGATGGTGTATACGCTTAAATTCAGTTTATTGGCGATTTCTTTATTCGTTCCGCCTTCAGCGATCATTTGAAGCACTTCGCGCTCGCGGCTGGTCAGCAGGTCGAGCGGGTTGCTCGCGTTCCGCCGGTAATCGTTCAGGACGGCGTCCGAAATAGCCGGGCTAAGATAGCCTTCCCCTTTGGCGACGGCGCGAACGGCGGCGAGCAAATCGCGGTCGATCGAATCTTTCAGGAGATAGCCTCGCGCGCCGGCGCGCAAAATCTCGCGCACGTACACACCGTCTTTATGCATGCTGAGCGCGAGAACCCGCGTCTTGGGCAGCGATACCGCCAGGCGCCGTGTCGCTTCGATACCGTTCAGTTCCGGCATTGCCACATCCATCACGACTACGTCTGGCTTCAACTCTTCGCAGAGCGCTAGCGCCTCCCGGCCATTGCCCGCCTCGCCCACGATCTCCATATCCGGCTCATGGCTCAAGATCAATCGGAAGCCCTGGCGAACCACGGGATGATCGTCAGCCAACAAAACTCGGATGTTTTTCATGCTGCTCCTCCAACACCGGAATTTCCACTTCGATGCGTAGGCCGCCCAACTTGGACGAACTCAGGCGCAACTCGCCACCGGCGGCCCGCGCGCGCGCTCGCATGCCGATCATCCCTAGACTCTTTATCTCGGCCCGCTGCGGAACGTTTCGGCCGGCGGGCCGCGCGGGAGCGGCGAGCCCCTTCCCGTCGTCGCTAATCACCAGGCAGATTGTGTGGTCCTCGGAATTGAGCTCCACGATCACCTTTTTCGCTTCGGCATGACGCGCCACGTTTGTCAGAGCCTCCTGGGCGATGCGAAATAGATGCGTCTCCGTATCCTCCGGCAACCGCGAAGTCAGGTTGGAAACGAATTCCACATCGATTCCGGTTCGCTGCCGGAACCCGTCGCAGAGCCAGCGAACGCCGGCGTCCAAGCCGAAGTCGTCGAGTATCGTAGGCCTTAATAATTGTGAAAGTTGGCGAACGTTGCCGATCGCCTCATCGACCAGGTGAACGCAATCCTGCACGCGCGAGCGGCTTTGCGGCTCGTGGTAATTCAATGCCGCGAGATTCGCTTTCACCGCGGTGAGCGACTGTCCCAATTCATCGTGCAGTTCATGCGAAAACCGCCGGGCGATGGATTCCTGATCCTTCAACATATGCCACGATACGCGGCTCAATTCGCCGGCCTGCCACTCCATTCGGCGAAACAGTTCCGCCGTTACGCGGACCGTGAGCACCGTCGTAATCAAAGCCAGCAGAAGCGAAGCGCCTAACAAGATAATCGATTCTTTCCGTAATTTTTCCGACCGGCGGTCGATCTCATATTGCGCGTTGGTAACTTTCAGGTAGCCGTCCCCCACCAATTTAGAAATAATCGAGATCACCTGCTCATGCCGCCGGAAAAGATCGCGCGAAGCCAGCGTGGGCGCGCGCGTCGCCGTAAGGAGGCGGCGCGCTTCGACCGAAAATGCCTTCGAGGCGTCGTTCAACTGGCTCCAAAGGCGCTCCTGCGGGGTTCCTCTCGCTTCGGCGGCGATGCGCTCCATGTTTGCGTCGATTATGTCGAGTTGCGGGAGAATTTGCTTGTAATTCACCGTGTCAGGATCGCGCGCGAGTTTGTAAAATACCGCGCTAAGGGTAGATTGCTCCTGCTGGATTTCTCCAATCAGGCGGGTCGAGACGCGCTGCTCTCGTACCAGGCTGGCGGCGTTTTCCTTAATTGATTGAATGTTGCGGATACCGATGAAACCCGCCGTAAGCAAAAGAATAATAACCAACGAGAATCCCGCGACTAAAACGCGGCTGATGCTACCCGGAGTGATGACGCGAGTGTTCATGAATCGGTAAAGCTTCTTTAAAACAGTGTTCCCGAATCAAGCGATTTTTACCATAGCCTACTGAGTCTAATTTATGAAAATTTGTTAAGTTTCAAGCGTACTACCCCTCACAAACAGGTTGCCATATAGCCTACCGGGGCTATCGCTTACGGGTGCCCAGACGGAACAAGATAAGAACAGCGGGACACACGCAAAAGCTACCCGCAAGGAGAATTAGAAATGAAAAAGACTTTCTTAACCGTAGTTTTCGCTTTGGCCAGCGTGCCGTTTGTTTTTGGTCAGGCCAGTCCCGCTGGTCAGGCCGGTTCCACGTCTTCCACGTCGCAAAGCACCGAGCATTCGACGGCGACGACTCAGGATGGCACGGGCAACAGCACCACCACCACGAAGCACAAGAAGCACAAGAAGAATTCCACGGGCGACATGAACGCGACCACCGACGCGAGTGGCACGGGGACGACTGCGTCCACCGACACAACCATGACGAAGAGCAAGAAGCACAAGAAGGGCAGCATGGATAAAATGGACAGCACCAGCGGCTCCTCCACCGGTTCCAGCACCCCGACCGATACCACGACACCGGCGCCAACTCCGAAGCCGTAGTTCCTCCAAAATGGGCGAGTCTTACGACTCGCCCATTTTATTTGAATTCCTGCCGTTCATCTTTTCCGCCCAACGCAAGTAACGTAGCAATCCTTTTCTAGTCCGCCAACTGAATCGCAAGAAATCTCGAAAGTGAATTTTGCCAGCCGGATTCCCGGTGTAGGTCTCGATCCGCCACCCCAAATACGGGCTGACCCATGGCCGCAGGCGATATCCGCGCGTAAGCCGCCAGATGACCCCACACATTTACTGTTTGGGCGGGGATGACGCGGAGATGTTCGTTTTGTCGCCAGTAGCGTAGTAACCGCTGCGCGTCCGGACCGTGAGCTTGTTGGGGCCGGTGGCAATCACTTTAACGGTCCGGTAGCTGCCATCGAGCGCGGCATTCAGGGGGCTGTAGCCAATGGTGTATTGGTTGCGAATATCGCGCGCCACCTGATGTGCAATGCGATCTACTTCCGATACTTCCTTCGGAAAATAAACTTGCCCACCCGTTGCATCGGTCAACGCCGTCAGCGCGCGCTTGGCGCGGTTGGCCTCGCGCCGCTCTTCATCGCTCAATAATCCGATGGCGTAGAGAATCACTTCACTTTGTTGGGACGCTCTCACCAGGTTTTCGAGGCTGACGATGCTCGCGTTGTCATTGCCGTCCGTCACGACAAGCAATACTTTCTTGTCCTTCTTGCCCTTCTCTTTCAGGTGGTCGATCGACATGCGGATCGCATCGCGCATGGCCGTGCCCCCGCGGGAATCGATCTTCGTGAGGCCTTGTTCCATCTCCTTGATGTTGTTCGTAAAATCCTGATCGAGAAATGCTTCGTCGTTGAAGTTGACAATAAAAACTTCGTCTTCGGGATTGGAATCTTTCACTAAGGCGAGCGAAGCCGATTCCACCTTTTGCCGCTTGTCCCGCATGCTTCCGCTGTTGTCGATAATCAAGCCGAGTGAAACCGGCACGTCTTCGCGCTTGAAAGTCTTGATCGGTTGCAACACGCCATTCTCATAAACCTGGAACGAGCTTTGCGGCAAGGTAGTCACCAGATGGCCGTTCTTGTCCTGAACGGTTACGGGAAGGATGACCAGGCGGGCGTCGGTGGAGAACCGCGCATCTTCATCGGACTTCTGCTGGCCTTTCGAAGCCCAGGGCGCGAAAAGAAAAATCACTGCAAGAATAGCCGTGGCGCACGCACTCATGCTTACCGTGTCCCCACTCACGGGGACACGGCACGCATG
>JALYXS010000339.1 GCA_030946965.1 Acidobacteriota bacterium | reverse complement strand
GATCAGCTTCTCAATTTCCCGATTGCGCCGTTCATAAGCTTGCGCCGCGAGGGCGCGCAAAAAGTCCGGCAGGCAGCGCGAGTAATCGCGATACTGCGTGCCTGGGAAGCGGCTAACAGCAGCCGCCGCGAGTGGAATGGACAACAATTCACGGCGCGTCACGATCTGATCTTACTCAAATCCCCGGCGTAATCCCAAAAACGATGCACCCCTTCGCCGCTGCCCACGCGCGCAGGATTTGGATGACTCCTCTGCGATCATGCCAACACTTACAATCAAAGTCCCGGATGCACAAGCGCTATCATAATTATTCGCTTCTCGCTCTGCTGTTTTTAGTTGCCGCGGCTTACCAGATCCGCCAATCACTCGAAGCGATCGATGAACTCCGCTTTGCGACTGCGCGTCCTCGCGAACCGTTCGACTTCGGTTTTCGAATGCGCGACGCTTTGGGCATAACGCCCGAAGCCACCCAAGCCGGTCTTAAGAGATTCGATACCGTGCTTGCGATTGAGGGCGTTCCGTTCAAAGGACGAGTGGTTCGCGACCAGGCTCTGGCCCGTCATCGTCCCGGGGACTTGCTTCCGGTTTTTATCCGCCGCCCCGACAGTTCCGAGGCGCACGTTCTCGTCAAGCTGCAACCCGAAGAAACCAGCCCGCCGGGATTCGGCAAATGGCTGGTAATGGCAATTATCAAAATTGCATTGCCGCTTTTCTGTATCGGCCTGGGTTTCTGGGTGGCGCTGATCCGTCCCATGGATCCACTCGCGTGGCTTTTACTCGCCGTTCTTTTGAGCTTCGCGGTCAGCGGTTCCGACTGGAGTTCGATCGCCCTTTGGATATTTCTGTTCGGGATCTACTTCCCCGAGCGGGCCGGTTTCGACCGGAAACACTCATGGCTCAAATGGGTATTGATCGTTCCCCTCGCGCTTACCTGGGTTGGTGTTTGGATCTTCTCGTGGGGCAGACAGCATGACTTCGATGCAATCCGTTTTATTTATCCCTTCGTCGGTTTCCTCTATTACGCCCTGCTTGCTCTCAGCATCATCGCAATTGGATGCTTTTTTATCTTCTTGGGCTGGAAGGAGCGAAGCGCCTCCACTCCCGATGTTCGGCGCAGGCTGCGGGTGCTTCTCACGGGAGCGTGTTTTAGTCTGGCCCCTATGATGGCGGTCGTTATAACCACCTTGGTCAGGGATCGCGACCTGTTTAGCGGCTTGCCGGAATGGACGGTTGTGGCTACCTACCTCGCCCTTGCATTGTTTCCGGTGACGTTGGCGTACGTGATAGTGGTTCAGCGGGCGATGGATGTTCGCATGGCGGTGCGGCAGGGCGCGCAGTACGCGCTCGCTCGCGGGGGAGTATCGGTGTTGCGGGCCGTGATGTTCGTGCTTGCCCTCTTGGCGATTCGCGACGCTTTCGCGCCGAATGCCCGCAACGTGGATCGCGTCCGGGCATCCGGAATCGCGGCAACGCTATTTGTCCTGCGGCGGAAATATTCCGATCGCCTGGGAGAAGTGCTGGACCGCCGGTTCTTCCGCGAAGCATATGATTCCGATCGAATCCTAAGCGAGCTGAGCGAAGAGGCGCGAAACTTTGTCGAAGCGAAACCGTTGCTCGATCGGGTAACATTGCGGATTTGTGAGACCCTGCATGTTCAGCGCGCGGCGGTGCTGCTGAAGAATCTGGATCGGTACTGCGTTTTGCAAGCCGTGGGTACGGAGTCCGCTGTCACTTGCTTGCCTCAGGGAGCCAAGGCCATTATTCAATTGCGGAAAGAGAACCGCCCCGCGCTCGTCTACTTCGACGATCCCCAATCCTGGGTGCAGCAGGCGGATGCCAGTGAACGCGATAAGCTTCGGGAGCTGAACGCACAATTGCTTTTACCACTGGCTGGGAGAGACCAGCTTTTGGGCGTGATGGTGCTCGGTCCCAAGCTTTCGGAAGCTCCCTATTCGCGCAACGATCTTCAGCTCTTGCAATCAGTGGCGACCCAAACCGGGCTCGCGCTCGAGAATAGCCAGCTCGCCGCAACCCTGGTCGCCGAGGCCGCGCAACGCGAGCGTGCCAATCGCGAAATGGAAATTGCGCGCGAAGTCCAGCAACGCCTGTTTCCGCAGAGTTATCCGCCCATTGCGGGAATCGAGTATTGCGGCTACTGCCGTCCCGCGTTGGGCGTGGGCGGCGACTACTATGATTTTCTGCCGACCGTGACGGGCAAGCTAGGCATAGCAATTGGCGATATTTCCGGCAAAGGCATTGCCGCCGCCCTGCTGATGGCAAGCTTGCAAGCCTCTTTGCGGGGCCAGATCATGGCCGGAATCAGCGATCTGGGTGAACTCATGGGTCATGTAAACCGGCTGGTGTTTGAGGCATCCACCAGCAACCGCTACGCGACTTTTTTCTACGGTGAATACGACTCCGAAACCAGGATGCTCCATTTCGTCAACGCGGGCCACAATGCGCCGGTTGTATTGCGTGGTGGCGAGGTATTCCGGCTTGAGGACGGCGGACCGGTGATTGGCCTTCTAAAGCAAGCCTCATACACGCAGGCTTCCTTCCAATTGAGCCCCGGCGATCTGTTCGTGGGGTATACGG
>JALYXS010000331.1 GCA_030946965.1 Acidobacteriota bacterium | reverse complement strand
GAAGCGGGAACGCAGTACCTCCGCGAACTGCTGGCAAAGTACGAGGATAAGGAAGATCAGGTTCCAAGAGCGTTGGCCGCATATAATGCCGGCCCGGGTGCTGTCGATAAGTACAACGGGGTTCCGCCGTATCGCGAAACGCAGGATTATGTGCGCCGTGTGCTGCGGTACTACCACAAGCTGCAAGATTAGTTACGGAGATGTGGCGCACGCACTCATGCGTGCGCTACATGCCGCTACACTCCCCAGCAGTTTTCTTCCACGGCTTTTTCTATCGAATGGTCTTTTTCCGTCAACCGCATCAGTTCGAGGCGAATCGCGTCCACGAGAGCATTCCAGCTCGCCTCGATCACGTCGTCCGACACGCCCACCGTGGACCAGCTCTTGCGATGATCCGACCACTCAACAAGAACGCGAACCTTCGCCGCCGTTCCCTTCTTCGAATCGAGCACCCGGACCTTGTAATCGGTCAATCGGACATCCGAAATCTGGGGATAAGTCGAAGACAGGCACTTGCGCAAGCATAAATCGAGCGCATGAACCGGCCCATGCCCCGACGCGGTTGCGGAATGCACGCCATCCCGCGAAGTCAGGTTTACGGTCGCGGTGGAACGGGTAACTCCGCCGATGCCGGATTTTGTATTGACCTCGTACCCCTCAACATCGAAGAAATGAACGTTGGGCGAGAGCGCTTCTCGCACGAGCAGCTCAAAAGTGCCTTCGGCGGCCTCGAGCTCATACCCTTGATATTCCATCTCCTTGATCCGTTCGAGCAGTTCGCGCCGCGCATCCTCGCTCAACCGGTCGGATAGGCCGTGCTGCTTAAGCTTGTACAGCACATTGCCGCGTCCGGAAAGGTCGCTGACCAGCACCCGCTGGCGGTTTCCTACTTGCTCCGGCGCGATGTGCTCGTAAGTCGTCGAATCTTTCAGCACGGCGCTCACGTGAATGCCGCCTTTGTGGGCGAACGCGCTGTGACCCACGAACGGCTGATCGCGCCGCAGCGGCAGATTCGCCAGCTCCGCTATGTACCGGGCGGCTGCGGTGAGATCGGCCAGTTTTTCCGGTCCAATGGTGGTTTGCCCCAATTTCAGTTCGAGATTCGCGATGATCGAGGCCAGGTTCGCGTTGCCGCAACGCTCGCCGTAGCCATTCATGCAGCCCTGCACGTGCGTAACGCCCTGCTCGACCGCCGCGATCGCGTTGGCAACCGCCACGTCCGAATCGTTATGCGGATGAATGCCGAGCACGCCGTCGAAACGTTTGCGCACGTCGGCGACGATTTCCGTTAAGCGTCCGGTAAGCGTTCCGCCGTTGGTGTCGCAGAGGCAAAGAATATCGGCGCCGGCGCGTTGCGCGGCTTCGAGCGTGCGCAAGGCAAAATCGGGATTCGCATTATAGCCGTCGAAAAAGTGTTCGGCGTCATACACCACTTCCTTCCCGTGATCTTTCAGGAACCGCACCGTCTCGTAGATGAGAGCCTGATTTTCTTCTTCGGTGACGCCCAGGGCGCGCCGGGTATGCAGGTCCCAACTCTTGCCGAAAATAGAAACCGTGGGCGTTTCCGAATCGAGAATCGCGAGTACGCTGCGGTCTTCGTGCACGGGATTTTTGGCGAACCGCGTGGAGCCGAAGGCTGTCATCCGGGCGTGATTCAGCTTAAGGTTTTTGGCGCGGGCGAAGAATTCCTTATCTTTCGGGTTGGAGCCCGGCCAGCCGCCCTCAATGTAGTCGATACCGAGCTCGTCGAGCTTCCGCGCGATGAGCAGCTTGTCATCGACCGAGAACGAGACGGCTTCGCCTTGCGTGCCGTCCCGCAGCGTGGTATCGAACGTGGAAATTTTCACACAAATCCTAGATCTTGGCCGCTAGCGCCGGCTGTTCTTCGGGCACGCCAGCCTCTTTCCGCTTCTTCAAAAACGTCATCATCTCGCGTAAGCTCCGGCCCACCTGCTCGACCGGCTGGTTGCGCGCTTCCTCGCGCATCGCCAGGAACTTATGCCGCCCGCTGCGGTTTTCTTCAATCCACTGCCGCGCGAAATCACCGTCCTGCACTTCCTTCAAAATCTTGCGCATTTCCGCGCGCGTGGCGTCGTTCACGATCCGCTTACCGCGCGTATAATCGCCATATTCCGCCGTATCCGAAACCGAAAAGCGCATATAGCCGAGTCCGCCTTCCTGAATCAGATCGACAATCAGCTTCAACTCGTGCAGGCACTCGAAGTAAGCGATTTCTGGCGCATATCCAGCTTCGACCAGCGTCTCAAAACCGGCGCGAATCAACTCGCTCACGCCGCCGCAAAGCACCGCCTGCTCGCCGAACAGATCGCTCTCAGTCTCTTCGCGGAAGTCGGTTTCGATTACACCCGCTTTCAGGCAGCCAAGCGCCATCGCGTACGCCAGAGCGTCTTCGAGCGCGTGACCCGTGGCGTTCTGCGCCACCGCCACCAGCGCCGGCACGCCCACTCCCTCGGTGAACAATTCGCGCACCCGATGGCCCGGCGCCTTGGGCGCGACCATGGAGACGTCTACCCCATTTGGCGGCGCGATTTGTTTGAAATGGACGTTGAAACCGTGCGCGAACATCAGCGTCTTCCCGGGCGTCATGTGCGGCGCGATCTCGCGATCGTAAAGGTCCGCCTGAATGTGATCGGAAACCAGAATCATCACGATTTGAGCCGCTTTCGCCGCATCGCTCGTGGTCATCACCCTGAGACCCGCCGCTTCCGCCTTCTTCCACGATTTGCTTCCGCCGTAGAGTCCGACGACCACGTCCACGCCCGAATCGCGCAGGTTCAGCGCGTGCGCATGCCCCTGGCTGCCGTAGCCGACGATGGCCACGGCGCGGCCCTTCAGTAAGGCGAGATCGCCGTCTTTTTCGTAAAACCGTCTAGCCATTGAGTTCTACCTCTTCTAATTTGGCGCCCGCCCGGGTCAATACCGGGGGCTGCAGGCGCAATTTCTTGGTTTCGAGCGAGACCGCGATGCCACCCGAGCGAGTGACTTCGATATCGCCATAACTTTGCATGACGCCGATGAATTCATCGAGCTTTTCGGATTCGCCGGTGACTTCGAGAGCGACGCCATCGGTTGAAGAATCGACAACACGCGCGCCGAAAATTTCGGCTTCTTTGAGGACGGCGGTGCGCGATTCCCGCGAAGCGCGGACGCGTAGCAGCACCATTTCCCGGCATACCGCGGCCGAATCGGTAAGATCGGCGGCCTGCAGCACGTTGATCAGCTTATTCATCTGTTTGATGACTTGGACGCGCAGCTTATCGTCAACGTCGACGATGATCGTCATGCGGGATAGCTCCGGATCGACGGTGCGCGCCACTGTCAGGCTCTCGATGTTATACCCGCGGGCGGAGAGCAGGCCGGTGACCCGCAGCAATGCTCCGGGTTTGTTTTCGAGAAGTACCGAGATTATCTGTAGCATGCGACCCTAGCGCTTCCTTACGGTCGCGGTTCCGAAACTCGCGGATGGTACTGAACCGCGCGCGTCAGCAAGCGGCCCCGCCACCGGCACGGGCGGACCCAGCACCATCTCATTGATCGCGCCGCCGGACGGCACCATCGGGTATACGTTTTCAAACGACGTCACTTTCACGTTCAGCAAGTACGGCCCCGGCTCCTTCACCGCAATCTCTAACGCCGAAGCCAGGTCCGATGGCCGGTCGATGGTTCGCCCCGCGAATCCGTAAGCCGCGGCCAGTTTTTCCGCATCCGGGAAGCAATCGAGTTGCACCGAACTCAGCCGGTTGTTGTAAAACAATTCCTGCCATTGCCGGACCATGCCGAGGTGGCCATTGTTCATCACGATAATCTTGATGGGCAGCGCGTAACTCGCAATGGTCGCCAGTTCCGGAATCGACATCTGGAAACCGCCATCGCCCACGATTGCAAAAACCAGCTTATCGGGCCGTGCCATCTGCGCGCCAATCGCCGACGGCAACCCGAATCCCATCGCCCCTAACCCGCCCGAATTGATCCAAAGCCGCGGCTCGTTGAAACGGATCAACTGCGCCGCCCACATCTGGTGCTGTCCCACGTCCGTGGTTACGATGGCTTCGCCCGCCGAGAGCCGGTCGATCTCCGACATCAAATGCTGCGGCTTGATCTCCGATTCCGACCGGCTCACATCATAAGGATGGTCATGCTTCCATTCATTTACTTGTTCCCGCCAAGCCTTTCGCGTCCCGGCATTGCGCGGCGCCAGTTCCGGTTCCAGCTCGGCCAGTACGCGGTTTAGCTTCTGCAGTACGCGCTTCACGTCGCCAACAATAGGGATGTCCGGCGTGCGGTTCTTCGCGATCTCCGCCGGATCGATATCGACGTGGATCACGCGCGCGTGCGGGGCGAACGCGGCGAGGCGTCCCGTTACGCGGTCGTCAAACCTCACTCCGAGCGCAATTATCAAATCGCAACCCGACATGCCCATGTTCGCCGCATAACTGCCGTGCATTCCCGGCATGCTGATGAAATTCGGATGGCCCGACGGCAGCGCGCCCAATCCCATCAAAGTGCAGACAGCGGGCATATCGACGAGCTCGACCAATTCCGCCAATTCCTCTTTCGCATTGCCGGCGACGATTCCGCCGCCTGCATAAACGAAGGGCCGCTCCGCTTCCCAAATCAACTGCGCCGCTCGCCGAATCTGCCCGGCGTGCCCTTCGGACGGCACCTTGTAACCCGGCAGATGTATGCTATTCACCGGCGTGTAATGCCCTTGCGCCTGAAACACGTCCTTCGGGACATCGACTAGCACGGGACCGGGGCGCCCGCTCGCGGCGATATAAAACGCCTCGTGTATGATCCGCGGCAGTTCGGCCAGCGTCTTCACCATGTAATTGTGTTTCGTGCAAGACCGCGTGATGCCGAACGTGTCGGCCTCCTGGAACGCGTCGCTACCGATCAGTTTGGTCGAAACCTGGCCGGTAATAGCCACAATCGGGATAGAATCCATCATTGAATCCACCAGGCCTGTAATCAGATTCGTGGCGCCCGGCCCCGAAGTCGCGCAGCATACGCCGACCTTACCGGTGGCGCGCGCATATCCTTCGGCCGCGAAACAGGCATTCTCTTCATGCCGGACCAAAATGTGTTTGATGTGGCTATCGTAAAGCGCGTCGTAAAACGGCAGCGTCACCCCGCCGGGATACCCAAAAAAGCAATCGACGCCTTCCTGGGAAAGGCATTCGAGCAACATATTCGCGCCGTTCATTAATGTAGACATATCAATCTCGCCTCAAAAACGTGCTCATATAACAAAAAAAGGCCATCAGCCGGTTTTGCTCCCCGCTGATGGCCTCGGATTCAAACCGAAGTGCCTCAGAAAGGGCCGGTTACGATGACCAGAACGATAATAATGGCGTTAACTAGGGGAAGAAGTCGAACTGTGGCCCGAGGAAACATCTCTTGAAGACAAGTGTAACCCAAAGTTTTAGAAATGCAAGATAATCGATGCATAAATAAAGCTTATGCCCAGCCGCGCAGCCGGTAAACCCCTAAACCGATCCATTCCTTGAGAGCCAAGCTCGAAAAGTACAGTTCCTCGGCATCGGGAAGCCAACGTTGGAGCAGCTCCGGCGTACCCCAACCCGAGATGTAGTCGGTAGGCGCGGGCGTCACATCGAACCCAGCTTTGCGGAAAACTGCCAGGGCGCGCGGCATATGCATCGCCGACGTGACCAGGATGATCCGGCGGATTCCTTTGGACTCCAGAATGGGCCGGCTATCGACCGCATTCTCCTCGGTATTCCGCGATTGGTCTTCGAGCATCACCACGCTTGGCGGTACGCCCCACTCCGCGAGAAGGTTGCGCGCCGCCTCCACCTCGCGCATTTGCGGACGACCGAAAACCTCTATCGTGCCGCCGCTCAGCAAAATTAAGGGCGCCTTACCGGCCCGGTAGAGATGCACGGCATGCAGAAGCCGATCGCTCGACTCGATCAACTCGGCGGATTTGTGCTGCTGCGTTGGCGCGTGCAAAAAGCTGCTGATCACGACAATCGCATCCCGGACCGGCATGGAGCCAACATCCCGCTGCGGAGTTTGATCTTCTAGCGAGTGCAACAAGAGATGGGAAACGGTCCAGTTGCTGAACGCGAACAGAAGCAATAAGGCCGCGATGGTGAGCAGCCGCCGCGCTCGCGCACGCGTGGCGAGCACGCTAGCAATCGCCAGCGCCAAAATGGCTAGCCCCAGAGGGTAAAAAAACTGAGGCAGGATCTTGCTGGCGGTAAAGAACATGTACCTTACAGCGTACTGATCTCGATGACGGCCAACCCCCGGCGTCGAGCTTCATCCCCGAAACCGGCAGTCAAATCGTCGCCGCCCCGTGAACTGCCGTCCCAAACCAGAACCGCCGTCACGTGCTTGCCGAGTTTTCCCGCCTCGTCGAATATTGCGAGGTTCGTTGCGGCATAGGCCTCGGTTCCCTCTCCTTTGCCGGTCAACACGACGCACTCGACCTGCTCCAACGTCTTGTCGTAAAGGGGTCCCCAATCTCCGGGACGATCCGCGACCGAGGTTTCCCGAAAGCGCTCCGGCGCAAACGGAAGAATCACGCGCCGCCGTAATCCCAATGCTCCCGCTTCAGAAAGCGCCAGCAGATCTGCCCCGCAGGCGGCCGAGCAGACCAAAGCTTCCGGCGCGTGTAATTCGAGCATTGCGCGGATGCGCTCCCGCACCCGGGGAACGTTTCCGATGGGGAAACGAGGTGCATCTGCTCCGGGAGCGTCAATCCGGCGGCCCGCTAACACGATGATCACGGGATGATCAGGATTATCGGTAGTGGGTCGGTTTGAATCCTCTCACCTTACTATCGCAATGGAGGCATGGAAACCTGCCTCGCTGAACGCCATGCCGCCGCAGTCAAACATAATGTAATCACGATTGAGAAAGCGATGGGCACGATAAAGAGGTATCTCCAGCTTACAACCGTGACAGCGGCAAAGCCAAGGGCGAATGCCCACGCAGTGCCGCGCATGCGCGTCAAAGTCGCTGCTGGAAGGCCACCTAGCTGCCATGCCAATATCGCTGCGAATAGAAAGAACACGCCGACGATGAATCCGGCCGCCTCAAAGAGGTCCCAATACGTGCGGTTGAACCCCTGCACGTCAAAGCGAATTGACCGCATTGAGCCAAGAAGGGCATCAACTCCCCATTTGGGATCAGACTGGCGAAAGCCGAGTGTATGTCCTACCGCGAAAAGCAGCAGAAGAATAGCAGCAATTCGATAAAACATAGATGCTTTCATTCTTGCCTCCAAAGATCACGGTAGCCGGCACTATCCTGCCGCGCACGTTCAAACTGTACTCCTACCGGATTATCATATGTCAGGCGCCGGAACGAAGGAAAACCTGCTTCGTCATAATGATTCGGCCGGAAGACGGATTATGCCATGGGGCGGGTTCTCGGGCCGATCAGATCGTGCATTCCGGAACGATCGACGTTCCGATGTACGAGCTGCTCTTGACGGCCGGCGTGGTGGTGGCGGACGTTTCCACCTCGAACTGCAACGTTTTCAAATACCGGCATTTGGGCGAGGACATTGGCTTCGACGAAACGATGCGGATGCGCAATGAGCTGGATAACGCCATCCGAATTATTGCCGCGAAGCCGGTTAACGATAGCCCTGTTTATGAATCTTTGAAAGACCTGAATCCGCCGATGCGAACGATGGTGGAGAAGATGACCGCGGCAGCCGCGGCGGCAACGGGCAATCAGTCGACGGTAAGCACGCTGATGGCTGAAGCCGATGCGGCGTTCAAGAGCGGCGATTGCGAGGAAGCGAATTGCAGTCGGCGAACTCGACCGATCCGGAAACGCTCGGGCTTTGCGGCGCGATTCACTCCTATGGAAAGGGTTTCTATGTGAAGAACGACTACTACAACGGCATCAACCTCGCTTTCCTGCTGAACGTGCGCGCCGCCCGGGCGGCAGGTGCTCGCTATCTGCCAGGATTTCCGGGCAAGCTGCTGGAGAACTCGCCTTTGCACAAAATCGACGCACTAGAATGAAAGCATGTATTCTCGTACCGTCCTTATTTTGCTTCTGTCTTCAGGCGCGTCTTTGATTGCCCAGATTTCCTCCGGCGTCGATCTAGGCGCCATCGACCAGAAAGCCAATCCTTGTAACGATTTCTATCAGTACGCGTGCGGAACCTGGGTTGCCAATCACCCGGTTCCGCCCGATCAATCGCGTTGGAGCCGCTTCAACGAGCTGCAGGAGAAGAATCAAACGATTCTTCGCGGCATTCTGGACAAAGCGGCGGACCCGTCAAACAAGTCCCGCGACAAGATCACTCAGGAAGTTGGCGATTTCTACACGGCCTGCATGGATGAGAAAGGGATCGAGGCACGAGGCGCCGCGCCAATTCAGCCCGAGCTCGACCGCATAGCGAAA
>JALYXS010000321.1 GCA_030946965.1 Acidobacteriota bacterium | reverse complement strand
CGCTTCCGGCCGCTACTTTGATGCCGGCATCCAGATAGGAACGCAACGGGAAGAAATATTTCATGCCGTCGTACGTGAAAACATTTTCGAGCGCGGGGCCATCCAGATACAGCCATTGCGATTGCGTATCCGCCGAAATACCCATCTTCTTCATGCGGGCGATCGCTGCCGGACTCTGAAAACTGGCGTGCATCACAAAGGACCGCGTGGGAGCGATGGGCTGCTTGCGATCCAGCGCTTCGAGCGTATCGAGCCACGTATCTACAGCCGCGCCGCCTTGATCGTGCGTGGTCAACTGCCATCCGCGATGCCGCGCCGCTTCCATTACCGCGAGCAGTTTCGCGGGCGGAATAAAAAGCTGGCCGCGGTCGCCCGGGTTAGTCTTGCCGTAGAGTTGCTTGCCGAACGGTCCATAGGGCGCGCGTTGAAACGCCGTCCCAATAGTCATGCCGCCATCGAGCGTTAACTTAAAAGTGCGAAGCTTCAGCCAGCTATCGCCGTCTCCGGGCGTGTACGGACCGTTGCGGATTTCGCTCACCAGATCTTCGGTGGGCCGGGAAGCGTCGGGACGCCACGTCATCACGGCACGGATGGGCAGACGGTTTTGCGCTTTTAACTTGCGGTATAAGTCGATCTGCTCGGGATTGACCGCGCGATCGCCAACCGCCGTGAGTCCGGCGGCGAGGTAGCGTTTGAGTTGCGCTTCCAACTCGCGAAGCTTTTCTTCTTCCGTAAATTGCGTTGTAACCTGGACGCCTTTCACCAGAGATTGCGCGTTCTTCAAAATTCCGTTCGGCTCTCCGGCGGCGTCTTTAACGATCTCCCCTCCGGGCGGATTCGGCGTGTTGCGATCAATGCCGCTCTTCTTGAGTCCTGCCGTGTTGAGAATGACGACGTAGCTGGCGTCGAACAGGACGGGGTGATCGTTCACCACATCGAGCAGCTCGCGCGTGGGCATACGCATTTCCTTGAGGCGTGTCGGAAACGTACGGGGCACGACGATCCATGCGCCCTTGGGAACGTGCTTCGCCTGTTCCAGAAGGTATTGCCGCACGGCCGCGTAGGAATCGAGCGGAGGCAGGGGACCGCGGGCCTCGCTCAAGGCCGCGTCGAGGGCATGGATGTGACTGTCGATCAGCCCGGGCAGAACCGTCCGGCCATTGAGATCGATAATCCGGGTGTTCGGGCCGCGCTCGCGCATCACGGAGGCCTCGGCGCCTACCGCGATGATTTTTCCAGCTTGAATCGCGACGGCTTGTTGCACGGAGAAATCGTTGTCGACGGTAACGATTTTTGCGTTGTGGAGGATGAGATCGGCCGGGGCGGCGCAGAGTAATGCCGTTGCGAGAAATAAGAGCGAAAGTTTCACTGCAGATAGCATAACCGCATGCGGCAGCCCCTGCGCTAATCTGAATCCATGGCCATCGAACTGCGAATCAACGGTCAAACTCACCGGGTTGACGTCGATCCCGAGCGCACTCTGCTGAGTGTTCTTCGCGACGAGCTCGATCTTACGGGAACCAAGTATGGATGCGGCGAAGGGCAGTGCGGGGCATGCACGGTCTTGATGAACGGGGCTCCGGTGCGATCCTGCAGAACGCCGGTTCGAGCCGCGTCGGGCAAGCCGCTAACCACGATCGAAGGGCTCGCGCGCAATGGCGAGATGCATCCGCTCCAGAAAGCTTTCTTGGATGCGGATGCGTTGCAGTGCGGCTACTGCACGCCGGGTATGATCATGAGCGGCGTGGGCCTTCTGAAGAAGAACGCCGACCCGGACGCGCCCGAAATTGGCCGCGCGCTTGAAGGCAACATCTGCCGTTGCGGGACCTATCCGCGGATCGTTACCGCGGTTCGAATGGCGGCGGCCGCGATGAGGAGCAAATCTCATGCTTGAACTCGAACGCTACGAATTGTTCGCGGGTCCCGCTTATCGATTTGAGCCGGACATCGAGCCGGACCGGCGCGATTTCTTCAAGATCTTGGGTGGCGGCATCGTCGTGATGTTCGCGCTTTCGGAAGCCGAAGCACAGGAATCGGGCCGCGCCGAGCGGCGTGGCGGCGGGGGCAACGCGCTTCCGAAAGACATTGGCGCGTGGCTGCATATCGGTGAAAACGGCAGAATAACAGCGTTTACTGGAAAAGTGGAAGTCGGGCAGAACGCGCGAACATCCCTTACACAAGCGGTATCGGAAGAACTGTGCACCGCGCCCGAAACAATCTCGCTCGTGATGGGCGACACCGATCTCACTCCCTTCGACATGGGGACGTTCGGCAGCCGCACGACGCCAACCATGGCTCCGCAATTGCGGCGCGCGGCCGCCGCGGCGCGCGAGTTGCTACTCGATCTGGCGGCGGACCAATGGAAGGCGGACCGGTCCACGCTGAAGATAGAAAACGGCAGAGTGAGCGACCCTTTGAAGGGTAAGACGGCCGGTTTCGGGGAGTTAACCAAGAGCAATAATCTCGTGAAGACAATCGATGGGCAGGCGATTACGAAACCGCGCTCGGAATCCGTTGCAAAGGTGGACGCGCGCGCCATGGTCACCGGCGCGCATCGATTCACGTCCGACATGCACCGGCCGGGAATGGTACATGGCAAGGTTCTGCGGGCGCCCGCCGTGATCTCGACTCTGGTTTCCGTGGATACGAAAGCCGCCGGGCAGATCGCGGGAGTACAGGTGGTTCACGATGGGGATTTCGTGGGTGTTTGCGGGCCGGACGAACAGTCGCTTTCCCGCGCGCTCGCGTCGATCAAGGCCGAGTGGAAGACCGGGCCGCAGCCATCGAGCAAGGAGCTGTTCGCCTATTTAAAAGCCAATCCGGAAAGCGATCGCGCGGCTCGGCCTTTGGTTCGCGGTTCGATGGAAGACGGCTTATCGCAAGCCGATCACAAGCTGGAAGCCAGTTACACCGTGGCTTACATCGCCCACGTTCCGCTGGAGCCAAGAGCGGCGCTTGCCGAGTGGGAAGGCGGCAAGCTAACGGTATGGACCGGATCGCAACGGCCGTTCGGCGTGCGCACGGAACTGGCGGAAGCGTTCAAGATTCCCGAGAACCGCATTCGCGTGATCGTGCCCGATACGGGATCCGGCTACGGCGGTAAGCACACCGGGGAGTGCGCGATAGAAGCGGCGCGCCTGGCGAAGACCGCGGGCAAACCGGTGAAATTAGCGTGGACGCGCGAAGAAGAATTCACGTGGGCCTACTTCCGGCCGGCAGGTGTTATCGATGTGCGAAGCGGCGTTCGAAAAGACGGCACGATTACCGCATGGGAGTTTCACAACTTCAATTCGGGCCCGTCTGGGATTGCAACGCCGTACGACGTTCCCAACCAGCACGTCGAGTTTCATTCGACGAAGTATCCGCTGCGGCAAGGCTCATATCGCGGTTTGGCGGCCACCGCGAATCATTTCGCGCGCGAGTCTCACATGGATGAACTGGCGCGCGCGGCGGGAATGGATCCCCTCGCATTTCGCTACAAGAATCTGAAAGACGAGCGCTTGCGAGCGGTACTGGAAGCGGCCTGCGAGAAGTTTGGATGGGGCCGGCAAAAGGCTTCCGCCGCGCGGGGGTTCGGCCTCGCTTGCGGTCTTGAGAAGGGCAGCTATGTGGCGACGTGCGCGGAGATCTCCGTTGCGGATGGCGGCGTGAAGATCGAGCACGTGGTCACGGCGTTCGAATGCGGCGCGATTGTGAATCCCGATCATTTGAAAAACCAGGTGGAAGGCGCGGCGATGATGGCCATCGGCGGAGCGATGTTCGAGACGGTGTCGTTTGAGAACGGAAAGATTTTGAACGCGGCGTTATCCCGCTACCGCGTGCCGCGTTTCAGCGACATGCCGGCGATTGAGGCCGTGCTAGTCGACCGGAAGGATCTCGATTCCGCCGGGGCAGGGGAGACCCCGATCGTAGCTCTGGCCCCAGCCGTCGCGAACGCGATTTTCAGTGCTGGGGGAAAACGCATTCGTTCGATGCCGATGAATTCGTAGGACACAATATGACGATTGATGAGCGGCTGGAAGCATTGACCATGAACCTGCAGCTCGCGTCGCACGAGGGTGAGGCGCAGCGCAAGAGAATTGAGGCAATTTCCGAACACATCGACAGACTGGTTGGTAATGTCGAAAGATGTTTGATACCGTCGAAAAGCTTGCCGGCGTCGCAGAGAACCATGAGCGCCGATTAACGAACCTCGAAGGCTCGGCGTAACCGGCTCGCCCTATTAGCGTAGCGATTTCAATTCCCGCTTCACCTGTTCGATTACGCTCCCCCAATCTCCCGGCGCGGGCTGGCGGAAGATGCGCATCGTAGGGTACCAAGGACTGTCGGAGCGGTCGAGCATCCAACGCCAGTCGGAATGATAATGCAATAAGATCCACACCGGCTTGCCCAGTGCGCCGGCCAGATGCGGAATCATCGTGTCCACGCTAATCACCAGATCGAGATCGGCGATAGCTTGCGCCGCTTCGAGAATGTCGTCCGATCCGGCATCGGGAAATCGGGATTGGCGCATAGCCGGACCACGCTGCAGGCTGCAAAAACTCACATCTGGGATGGCGGCAAGAGTTGCAATTTCGCCGACCGGAACGGAGCGCTCGGGCCTCCACGCTCCGGCAGTCCAAACCAAGCCCACGCGGAATTCGCTGGCGGCGCGGCGCGGCGTTTCTACATGCAGGTAAGGCACGATCGATGGGATCGTACCCGGCGTCGTCCGAAACGCATGCGGCAGTTCCATGGATTCGATACTCACGTCGCACTGAGGCTCGGGCGTGCCCTCGCGCAGCGGAATGAGTTCATCGATCTCGCGCATGGATCGCAGTAGCGGGATAA
>JALYXS010000310.1 GCA_030946965.1 Acidobacteriota bacterium | reverse complement strand
AGTTCAAAGACCTCGGACTGGTGATCGTCGATGAAGAGCAGCGCTTTGGCGTGAAGCATAAGGAGCGCCTGAAACAGCTCAAGCGCAGCGTCGACGTGCTTACCATGAGCGCGACGCCCATTCCGCGGACGCTGCACATGTCGCTGCTAGGCATGCGCGACATGTCCGTGATCGAGACGCCGCCGAAGGATCGCCTCGCGATCCAAACGGTGGTTGCGCCGTTCAAGACCGATTTGATTAAGTCGGCCATTGAACTCGAAATCGCGCGCGGCGGGCAGGTTTATTTCGTTCATAACCGCGTGGATTCCATCTGGGCGCGCGCCTCGATGCTGCAGGAATTGATTCCCGGAGCCCGGATTGGCGTCGGCCACGGGCAGATGGGCGAGTCCGAACTCGAGAAGGCGATGTACCGGTTTGTGCGGCATGAGAACGATATTTTCGTCTGCACGACCATCGTCGAAAACGGGTTGGACATTCCGCTGGCGAACACGATGATCATTGAGAACGCCGAACGCTACGGTCTTTCCGAGCTATACCAGCTTCGCGGGCGCGTGGGCCGGTCGAACCGGCGCGCTTATGCGTATCTGCTCGTTCCCGAAGACACCGAGCTTACTGAAATCGCGCGGAAGCGGCTCGCCGCGCTCAAGGAATTCAGCGATTTGGGCGCGGGATTCAAGATCGCCGCGCTCGATCTGGAACTGCGCGGCGCGGGCAACCTGCTCGGCGGCGAGCAGCACGGGCATATCAACACCGTCGGCTTCGATATGTACGTTCGCATGTTGGAGGATACGGTTCGCGAGCTGAAGGGCGAGGAGGTTGCGCCGGAAATTCATTCCTCGCTGAATCTGGGACTCGATATTCGCGTCCCCTCGAATTACATTGCCGACGAGAACCAGAGATTGCGGGCTTACAAGCGTATTGCCACCGCGAGCGATGCCGCCGAACGCGAAAAGGTGGAGAAGGAACTAGAGGACCGGTATGGCCCGGTGCCCGACGAAGTTCGCAATCTACTCGAATATTCCGGACTGAAGACCGCGGCGGAGAGGATCGGAATCGAAACGGTGGACCGGCGCGGCAACGTATTGAACATAAAGTTCCACAAGGAAACGCGCGTGGACGCGAGCAAGCTGATGGAGTTGGTGAGCAAGACGCGCGACGCGCAGTTCACGCCGGCGGGCGTGCTGCGCCTGCCGATGGACGTCCCGGCCACGCCGGGCGCGGTGTTGAAATACGTGCGCGAAAAGCTGCTCGACCCTCTCACGGCTTGATCCCTGGGTGTTCGCGCGACGGCCGCACTGCGATACATTGTCATAAAGGGGATTGTCATGATCAGTAGAAGAGCGTGGATGCTCACTTCCGCCGCAATTCCAGCAGCGGCCGCGGCGGTTTCCGGCCCGAAAAATATTGTGATTGCGAGTGCGAACGGTCTTCGTGCCTGCTCCCGGGCGATGCAAACGCTTAAAGCTGGGGGCGACACGCTCGATGCCGTGGTCGCCGGCGTCAACATCAACGAACTCGATCCCGAAGACACCTCGGTCGGCTACGGCGGGCTGCCGAATGAAGACGGCGTCGTCGAGCTCGATGCTTGCGTGATGCACGGCCCCACGCGCCGCGCGGGATCCGTTGCGTCCATTCGTGGGATTAAGACACCTTCGAACGTGGCCAAACTGGTCATGGAACGCACCGATCACGTCATGCTTGCGGGAGACGGGGCGCTCCGATTCGCGAAAGATCTTGGGTTCAAGGAAGAAGACCTGCTGACGGATAAATCGCGGCTCGCGTGGCTGGTGTGGAAGCAATCGTTACGCGATCCGGCGGGGCATAGCAACTGGTTGACCGGCACGGGTTTGAATGCGGCCAGCGCGGAAACGCTCGCTTGGGCCCGGGAGGTTGCCGTGCATCCGCCCACTGGCACGATCAACTGCCTGGCGCTCAACGCGAAAGGCGAGATGTCCGGTGTTACCACCACTAGCGGTCTCGCCTGGAAAATTGCCGGGCGCGTCGGAGATTCGCCCATCATCGGCGCGGGATTGTTTGTCGATCAGGACGTCGGCGGCGCCGGTTCGACGGGCCGCGGCGAAGAGAATATTCGCATCGCCGGCGGACACACCATCATCGAGAATATGAGGAAGGGGATGTCTCCGAAAGATGCCTGTCTCGACGCGATGCGCCGCGTGGCGCGCAATTACCAGAACGACCGGGAAAGACTCTCGAAATTCGATTTGAATTTTTACGCACTCCGTAAAGACGGCGAATATGCTGGCGTATCGCTTTGGGACGGGGTCGTCGATAATAAAAAAGTTTTGCCAAAACATTTTGCGGTCAATGACGGCGCGCAAAGCCGGCTGGAAAACTGCGGGTTTCTGCTGGAGTTTTAACGCGGCTTAATCCATCGGCCGCCAGCCCCGTCGCATGTACGAACAAAGACAGAGAGCTGGATTTTTTGGAATGCTCGTAGAAATACGCCATAATACTGGGTTGGTTTAGAGCCGGGTGAGCGAGACAGCGTAATGCCGCAGATTTTTCACTACAGCACGAATACTCTTTCGAAGATCAGCATCGTCGCCACGGTCTTGATCCTGGCGGCAACCGGCGGCGCGCTGTTTGAACTGCTGGCGGATTCCTCTTACGCCACGCGCCAAGGCCAAGCGCGCCCGCAGCCGGTGCCGTTCAGCCATACGCATCACGTAGGATCGATGGGTATCGATTGCCGGTATTGCCACAACACGGTTGAAATTTCGGGTTTCGCGAATATTCCGCCGACCAAGACCTGCATGAATTGCCATTCGCAAATTTGGGTGAACAGCCCGACCCTCGAGCCCGTGCGCGCCAGTTACCGCTCGGATCAATCGATTCCCTGGACGCGCGTGCACGACCTTCCGGATTTCGTTTATTTCAATCACGGCATTCACGTCAACAAGGGCGTGGGCTGCGAAACCTGCCACGGCCGGGTCGACCAAATGCCGCTCATGCTTCAGAAAAATTCGCTAGAAATGCGCTGGTGCCTCGATTGCCATCGCAACCCGGAACAATATGTCCGGCCACGCGAAGCGGTGTTTAAAATGGGCTATGTTCCGCCGGAGGATCAACTTGTAATGGGCCGCCGCCTCGTGAAAGAAAACCACATTCAAAAGCTGGATACCTGTTACACGTGTCACCGATGAGTGAAAATACTTTTAAGCCGGAACCGTCCAAGCCGGATCTCGTCTCGATTAGCGGAGCGCCGCCCGCGAGACTGGATCTTGCTTCCATCCAAGAGCGGCTCGAAAAGTCGCGTGGCCGCGACTACTGGCGCAGTCTGGACGAGATTGCCGCGACCGATGGATTTCAGGATTTCCTGCATCGCGAGTTTCCGCGCCAGGCATCGGAATGGCTCGATGACGAAGGCCGCCGCAATTTCTTGAAGTTGATGGGAGCTTCGCTGGCGCTGGCCGGCATGAGCGCCTGCACCAAGCAGCCGACCGAGTTGATCATGCCGTACGTGAATGCGCCCGAGAGCGTGATTCCGGGCAGGCCGCAATTCTACGCGACCGCTTTCACCCTGGGCGGCATCGCTACCGGCGTGTTGATGGAAAGCCATATGGGACGCCCCACCAAAGTGGAAGGCAATCCCCAGCATCCGGCGAGTCTGGGCGCGACCGATGTGATGACCCAGGCTTCGGTCCTGAATCTTTACGATCCCGACCGGTCTCAAACGGTAAATTTTCTTGGTGAAATCCGTTCCTACGGTTCGTTTTTGCCGGCGTTCCGAAAAGCGATGAAGTTTCCGGACGTGCCCGCCGAGGCGCCGCCGCCGCCCACGCCCGACGCCGCTCCCCAAGAACCGAAGCCGCAGCAACCGGTGGACGGCAGCGGTATTCGAATCCTGACCGAAACCGTCGTTTCGCCGACCCTTGCCGCGCAACTGAAAGACATCCTGAGGCTGTATACCGGATCGAAGTGGTATCAATACGAACCGCTGGGTTCGCACGGCGCGCGTGGCGGATCGAATCTGGCTTTCGGGCAGTACGTCAACACGGTTTATCATTTCGACCAAGCGGACGTGGTGCTTTCGCTCGACGCCGATTTTCTAGGCGTCGGCCCGACCGGCGTGCGGTACGCGCGCGATTTCACGGGCAAACGCAAAGTACGCGGCGATCGGACGGCGATGAACCGATTCTACGCGGTCGAGACGACGCCGACGAACAGCGGCGCGAAGGCGGATCATCGCATCGCCATCAAACCCTCTCAGATGGCCGATTTCGCGCGCGCATTGGCCGCGGCGGCAGGCGCCGGCGTGTCGGCCGCGTCGCCGCCAGTCGAAGCCAAGTGGTTTAAGGCGCTGGTCCAGGATCTTCAGGCGCATCGCGGCGCCGGCATCGTGATCGCGGGCGAGCAGCAGACACCCGAAATTCACGCTTTGGTTCACGCCATCAATGGCGCGCTCGGTAACGCGGGAAAGACGGTTACCTATACGGATGCGGTCGAGGCTAATCCGGGCGATCAGTTGCAGCAGTTGCAAGCTCTGGCGAACGATTTGGATTCGGGCGTGGTTGAACTGCTCGTGATCGTCGGCGGCAATCCCGCCTTTAACGCGCCGCCCGATCTCTACCTTCGCGACAAAATTCTTAAGGCCAAGCTTCGCGTGCGACTGGGCCTGTATGAGGACGAGACTTCGGAATTGTGCCAGTGGCACGTGCCCGAGGCGCATGCGCTTGAAACCTGGAGCGATGCGCGCGCCTTCGACGGCACCGCTACTATCATGCAGCCGCTTATCGCTCCGCTATATCAAGGCCGTTCGGCTCACGAGTTTTTGGCGGCGTTCACGGATACGCCCGAGAAATCCGGTTACGATTTGATCCGCGAGTACTGGCAGAAGCAGCATCCCGGCGCGGATTTCGAAGACTGGTGGAAGCGTTCGGTTCACGATGGAGTGGTGGCGGGAACTGCGCTTCCCGCAAAAACCGTTACAGCGAAAGCGCCAACCGCGGGGGCACAGGCCTCGCCGGGCGGTTCGGGAGCACTTGAGATTTCGTTCCATCCGGATCCTTATATCTACGATGGCCGCTTCGCCAACAATGGCTGGCTTCAGGAATTGCCGCGGCCGATTTCGCGATTGACATGGGACAACGCCGCGTTGATCAGCCCTGCTACGGCGAAGCGTTTAGGCGTGACCAATGAAGATCGCGTCGAGTTGAAAGTCCATGGCCATCATGTGCTGGCGGCGGTTTGGATCCAACCCGGCCAGCCGAACGATTCGGTCGCGGTGAATCTCGGGTTTGGCCGAACGCGTTCCGGGCGCGCGGGGAACGGCGCCGGCTTTGACGCTTACCCGTTGCGGCCATCGTTTAGCTCAACCTTCGCCACCGGTCTCGAATTGCGCAAGACCGGGAAGAAATTCAAGCTTGCCGCGACGCAGCACCATTACCTGATCGATGGCGCCGAGCTTGAGGCAACTCAAGAAAAGAAACGCGGCGTGGTGCGTTCCGCCTCGATCTCCGAATACAAGGAGCATCCCGCTTTCGCGCAGGAGTTAATCGAAGATCCGGCGAAGCAGAACCTCACGATGTATCCCGAGACGTTCAAATACGAAGGATACAAATGGGGCATGACCATCGACCAGACCGCGTGCGTCGGCTGCAATGCATGTG
>JALYXS010000307.1 GCA_030946965.1 Acidobacteriota bacterium | reverse complement strand
CGCAGCAAGGCCCGCATGTACGCGATGCAATAGGCCGTACCGGCGCGCGGCAATCCGCTGTCTCCGGCAACCTTCGGCACGTGGTCGGGCTCCGCCGCGCCGCTGAATCGCACTTGGCGGAGCGCCTTCATCACTTGATACATATCCATGTAACCGTCGTCTGGAAATGTCTCGACGAAGTGGGGCAGAGGTCCCGTCACGTTTCGGAAATGCACTTCGAGAATCTTTCCGCGGCCGCCGAAATCCCGAATCATCTCGAAGACATTCTTGCCCATCCGATCTCCGCCTTCCGACCACGTTCCCACGCAGAACGTCAGCCCCCAATTCCTACTCCCGCCGGCAATTTGCTCGGCGCGGCGATACCCGTCGTAATGGGTAAACAGCTTGGCGACACCGTTCATCGTTGCCAGGGGCGGGTCGTCGGGATGCAGCGCCAGCTTCACGCCCGCTTCTTCGGCAACCGGCAGCACGGCCTTCATGAAGTAGGTGTAGTTGGCCCACATGTCGTCCGCCGAGTAATCGCGATCGAACTGCCGCTTCTCCACCTTGTTGCGGAAATCGTTCACATCGAACTCACGCGATGTATAGCCGCGATGCTGGACCATCTTCGTCGTGTACGTGTTCGCCGGATGGAAATCGTATGAGGCGACCGGCACTCCCAGCTTTCCGATATCCCGCAGAAAGCGGCAGTAGGTTTCGATATCTTTATCGCGCCCGGGCTGCCCCAGTTGTACCTTCGTCGAGCGGTAAGAATAATGCACGCCCGAATAGATCTTCATGCCGAACTTCGCGAAGCGCTGCTGCTCGGCCCTCAATGCATCAAGGCCGGTATCGCCCTCTCCGAACTCCAGCCTTACCCACTGCAATCCGATCTGCTGTAGAAAATGGAGATCGTTAGCCGTGATGCTCTTGGCATCCAGCCGGTGGCAAAGTTTAGCGTTAGAAGGATCGGCTTCGATCATCTTCGCCGCGCGCGCCCGTGCAAACGAAGGCATGACGGCCGCGGCCTTAAGAAAATCGCGTCTGACCATAATCATCGCGCCCCTTTCAACCAGCGGTCCAGGAACAGAAAAGCGTCGTCGCCATGAACCTCATGTGCCCCATCGAACACCTTCATCTCCGCGCGCTCCCCCAGGTGCAGCTTTTCATAATGAGACTTCAAGGCCGCGAACGCTTCCTCCGCCATCGGATGCCAGACCACCGGATCGCGTTCGCCCTGCTCGATGAAAACGGGCCGCGGGCAAATCATGGACGCGACATCCGCGTCGGAAAAGCGATTCGCCAGTTTTGAGAAAAACGCATAATCTTCCGGCGTATCGATAAATGCGGTGTAGTGCGGCGACGCGGTCACCATCTTCGGAACGGTGTCGTTGAAGTGTCCCGAGATCACGGTTGCCGCGACGCGCGGATCGAGCGCGCCTTGATACATTGCGGTGCGACCGCCCCAGGAGATTCCGTACGCCCCGATGCGCTTCGGATCGACCTCGGGAAGGCTTTGCAGATAATCGATGGCGCTGAAGATTTTCTGCTGTTCCACCCATTGCAGCCGCGTCCCGAGCAGGATTGCCTTGCGATCGAACCTGGATCGAATTTCTTTGGTGTCCATCATGAGCGGGGCGAAAACGACGTAGCCGCGCTCGGCCAAGCGGGCGCCAAATCGCTTGGTGTAATCCGGTTCATCGATCAATCCCGCGACCTGTTCGGGCGAACTGTGCATGCCATGGATGCATAGGACCGCTGGATGGTTCACTACATGGTTCGCTGTATTCTTGGGAAAAAGCAGAATCCCGTAAACGGTCAGACCGTTGCGGGAGGCAAACCAGGTCCGGAAGACGTCGTAGGACCCTTTATGCGCAACCAATGTGCGGCGTGCCCGGAGTTCCGGTTCAGGTTTTGACGCGTCCGTGCCGCCAATCAACTCGATGAGCTTCGGACGGTATGGCTCAATCGATCTTTCATAGGCCGCCACGGACGAATAATCACGGCGCCAGAAAGCCTCTCGCGTTGCTGCGGACGAGTCGAGCTTCACGTCCAGGTAGTGTTCCAACTCCCCGGCCTGCTCGACGAAGTTTTGCTTTTGACCGGCAGTCTGATCGTCGCCTAAGAGCGGAACGATGAGGGCGAGTAGAAGGTGTGAGATTCGCTTACTTTGCCGCGCGCGCATATGCCGTTACCGGACCTTCCAGCATCTCAAGCGTCAACGTTCAGCAGTCTACCGCGCCGCGGCGAAAACGGTCCACGGCCGCGAATCCATATCCCGCAAATATTCCTTTTCCCACGCCATCTTCGAATGGGCACGCAGATGCTCCGCTGCATGGAAGTTCAGCCCGCACGCATGGCCCGCCGCGGCGGTAAACGACATTCGCTCAATCATCGCGGCATCGGCTATTTTGTTCTGTACGGCGCCCGCGGTTCCATACTTCGGCTGCCAGGATCCCATGCCTCGCGGCGAAAGATCCACATGTCCGCAAAGCGTCCGCTCACTCGGCGCGGTCTTGCGGGCGTAAGAGTCCACATGGTCCGCCAGAAAATTCTTCCCCAAATCGACGTCGATTTTGCCCTTGTTTTCCCGCAT
>JALYXS010000290.1 GCA_030946965.1 Acidobacteriota bacterium | reverse complement strand
ACACGCATGACAGCGGCCTTTACTCGCATGCCGCCGTGATCTTGGGCCGGCTGCTCGAAGGCTATTCGCCGGACGGCGTATTCACCGAGCCGCGCACGCGCCTGGTATCGATGTATACGGATCAAGTACCCGTGAACGACCTGAGCCGCGGATTGTCCCAAAAGTACGGTTTCAAAATTTATCCGACGGTCAAAGATGCGATGACGCTCGGCGGAGACGATTTGGCTGTCGATGCGGTGTGTTTCATCGGAGAACACGGCAATTATCCGTACAACGGTCGCGGCCAGCACCTGTATCCGAGGTACGAGTTGATGGAATCGATTGTTGAAGTGTTCCGTCTTACGGGAAAGACCGTTCCGCTTTTCTCGGATAAACATTTTTCGTACTCCTGGTCCAAGGCGAAACGAATGTACGGGTGGTCGCGGGAGCTGAACTATCCGTTAATGGCGGGCTCGTCTATTCCGCTGACCATGCGTTCCCCCGCGCTTGAAATTCCGTACGACGCCCCACTTGATAAAGCCGTCGCGCTTGGGTATGGCGAATTGGATGCGTACGGGTTTCACACGCTCGAGGCGCTCCAGTGCATGGTGGAGCGGCGCAAGGGGGGAGAAACCGGAATCCGATCGGTCGAATGGATAGAGGACGATGCAGTCTGGAAGTGGCGCGATGGGGACGGGCGCTGGAGCCAACCACTGCTCGCGGCCGCGCTGGCGCGCAATCCATCCCCAAAGCCCGGACGCCTGGAAGATAACGTCAAAAAGCCAGTGGCGTTTCTCCTCGAATATTTCGATGGGACTCGGGCCGTTGCATACATGCTGGAGGGGCAGGTCAAAGGCTGGAGCTTCGCCGCCAGCATCAAGGGCCGAGCCGAGCCGGCCGCCACATTTTTCAAGCAGGGCGATGAGCCGGGCAGCCGTCCCTTCCCGCATTTCGATGGGTTGACGCATTGCATGGAAGAAATGTTCGTGACCGGGAAGCCGCTCTATCCGGTCGAAAGAACGCTTCTAACCACATGCACGCTCTCCATCTTGTTCGAGTCGCGCGCCTGGAAGCGGCGAATTGAAACCAAGCAATTGAGCATTTCATATCGCGCGCCGCGCGACACGTACTTCCAGCGGGCTTGAGACGTTATAGATAAATCGGCTCGAGCCTCTTCACTACGTACGCCCCGCAACGCTCGTAGCTGGCGCGTGGTCCGTTACGGGTGCGATCGAGGTCGACGCAGATCCATCCCTTGTACTGGATCTCCTTCAGAATGCGATGGCACGATGAGAAATCGATGTCGCCATCTCCAAGATCGTTGATGCTTTCAAAAAACTTCGCCTCTTTGGAATCCTTGGGATGAATCTTTCCGTTTGGCAACACGAGATCCTGCTTCGGCGCCGTCCACCGCGCGTCTTTGTAGTCCATGAATACGAGCCGGTTCTTGTATTTGCGATACATCGCGACGACGTCGCTGCCGCCCAGGTAAAGATGTCCCGTATCGGGCGCAAAATTAAACAGCTTGGGATCGGTGAGGGCCATGCAGCGATCCACTTCCTCCGGCGTTTCGACCATCTCATCCAGATGATTGTGCAAGCCCGCTTGAAAGCCCATCTCGTTCGCCGCTTCGCCGATGCGATTGAAACCGACGCACATGGCTTTGAATGCCGCGTCCACATTTTCGCCCGGCTTCAGCCGCCCAGGCGGAAATACCACCAGATGCTTTGCGCCAAAAGTTTTTAAGAAATTCATCGACTCGCGCGCGTTCTCGACGATCTTCTTGTGTTGCGAAGGGTCGCTGGTAGGTCCACCAAATGAAATGGTGCAGACGTACAAATTCCGCTTCGAAACTTCCTTTTCGAGTTGCGCGGGACTCATGCCGTAGAGCTTCAGAATTCCCGGATAACCGGTGAGACGGACGCCAATAAATCCGGTCTCGCGCATCACATCGAGGATGTCCGTGAACGAGCCTTGCGGATAGTGCGACCAAAGACCCGCGCTCACCGCCCATTTCACATTCTTGTTCGCCGGCAGGGTTCCCGCGGCGCGCGAAAGCGATGCGGCCAGTCCGGCCAAGAAGGTTCGCCGATGAATTTTCATTGATAAGTCCTCGATGCGATAGCATACCGCTCCAGCTTGGCCGAGGGCACGGCGTACCCGAGTCCGGGAGCGTTCGGAAGGTCGAGACAACCGTCGCAAACCGAAATAAGCGGGTCGACAATATCGTCCACAAACCAGCGCAGGCTGGCTTCGACGTCGGTTGGATAGCGGCAATTCTCCAAACCCGCCATGGCCGCCGCTTGCGCTTGGCCGATTCCCAATTCCGGCATCGTTCCCATCCAAACGGGAATTCCGCGATGCGTGCAGCGCTGGTAAATTTCCATGGCGTGGTAAAGGCCTCCCACCCGCTGAATCTTGATATTGGCAATCCGCATACTTCCCAAATCGATGGCGCGATCGACTTGCGCCAAGGTGTCCAGACTTTCATCGAGACACACTGGCGTCTTCACGAGAGTTTGCAACTTCGCGAGTTCTTTAAGCTGAGGACCGGGAAAGGGTTGCTCGAACATCATCAGCCCGAATTCGTCCAGCTTGCGAAAAATATCGATGTGGTCCAGGGTGTACGCGCCATTCGCATCCACAAACAGCGGGATATTTCCGAACGCGTTTCGCGCGGCTTGCACCACCTCGATGTCACGCCCAGGCTCAATTTTCAATTTCACGCGCTTATAGCCGTCGCGGAGATTCCGCTCGATGGCGCGCAGCATATCGGCCAAATTTTCGTAGAGTCCGACTGCCAGCCCAGACTCCACGGAACGCCGCGTGGCCCCGAGCATTTCGTGCAGCGGTTTGTCCTTCTTTCGCGCCTCGATATCCCACAGGGCGGTCTCGATCCCGCACTTGGTGAAGTTCCCCGCCGGCAGCCCGTCGAGGATCCGGTTCCAATCCGCGATGTCTGCCGCCTCCGAGCCGAGGATCGACGGAATGACAACTTCGACCAGTTCGCGCCAGCAGCTTTCGGGTGTATCGGAAGAGTAAAAGCTGCCGGCCATCGGCGAGGACTCGCCGTAGCCGATGTATCCGCCCGCTTCGAGTTCGATGACGATGGCATCTTTCACTGCGACGGCGCCCGAGCTGATGCGGAACGGTTCAACCAGCGGCACGCGCACATGCGTGATCGCAATCCGGCGGATTCTCATTGGCGATTTCAGGATAGGATATCAGGCCCGGCGCACGACCGGCGATAATGTATCCGTGAACCGGGAAAACGGCATGAATCGAGAAGATATTCTGGCGGTTCTGCGAGGATTTAAGCGGGAATGCGCGGAAGAATACAGCATTCTCGCGATCGGGATATTCGGGTCGTTCGCCCGGGACGAAGCGACGGAAAATAGTGACGTCGATATCGTGTTCGAGACGAACAACCCAAACTTGTTTCGAACCGCGCGGCTGAAGCAAGCACTGGAATCCCGGCTCGCGCGTCATGTAGATTTAGTGCGCTGGCGTGAGAGCCTGAACTCACGTTTGAAGACCTCTATCGCGCGCGATGCCCGATATGTCTGACGTTTCGCCATTACGCGAGCGGCTGGAAAGCGTAATGCAGGCTTTAAAGCGGATTCCGCGGCGTTTCGGCATCATCCACTCGGCCGAGGACTTTATGCGAACCGAAGAAGGGACTGATCGTCTCGATGGAATTTGCATGCTGCTCATCGCTATTGGAGAGGCCTTCAAGAGTATCGACAGGAAGAACGAAGGCAAGTTGTTGGCGCGCTACCCCGAGATCGAGTGGTCCGGAGTTAAGGGTGTGCGGGACGTCATCGCTCACGGGTACTTTGACGTGGACGCAGAGGCAATATTTGGGATTTGCCAAACCGATATTCCCGCTCTGATGGGTACCGTACGTAAGATGATTGAGGAACTGCGCTGATGATCCGATTTTTCCTGCTGCTGCTCGCGATCGCCGCGCTGGCCCAACCCCGCTACGATCTGTTGCTGAAAGGCGGGCATGTGATCGACCCGAAAAACAATATCGATGGTATCCGCGATGTGGCCATTGCCGGAACACGCATCGCGGCCGTCGCTGAAAATATCCCCGCCGATCAGGCTCGCAAGGTGGTCGATGCGCGCTCGCTCTACGTCGCGCCGGGGCTGGTGGATATTCATATCCATGCATTTGCCGCGACCATGGACCGCGAATACACCGGAGAGTCGAGTATACGGCCCGACGGGTTCACGTTTCGTAGCGGCGTCACGACTGCGGTCGATGCTGGCAGTTCCGGCTGGCGCAATTTCGAGAGTTTCAAGAAGCAGGTGATCGATCGCATGCACACGCGGATCTTCGCGATGCTGAATATCGTCGGACACGGCATGGGAGGCCGCCAAGATATTGAGCAGGATGTGTCCGACATGGACTCCCGGCTCACAGCGGAGATGGCGCGGAAGTACAAAGACGTGGTGGTCGGAATTAAGATCGCGCATTACGCCGGACCTGAATGGGTGGCGGTCGAGCGCGCCGTCGAGGCCGGCAAGCTCGCCAATATTCCGGTGATGGTGGACTTCGCCACGTTCCGTCCGGAGCGGCCGTTCCAGCAACTCGTGGGTGAGAAGTTGCGGCCAGGCGATATCTATACGCACGCGTACCTTTCCGCCGTCCCCATGCTGGACGCGAACGGACGCGTGCTGCCGTATCTTTTTGCGGCGCAAAAACGCGGCATCGTTTTCGATGTCGGCCATGGCGGCGGAAGCTTCTCTTTCCGTCAGGCGGCCCCGGCCATCCGGCAGGGATTTCTCCCGAACTCGATTTCGACCGATCTGCACGTCGAGAGCATGAATGCCGGCATGAAGGACATGCTGAACGTAATGTCAAAATTCCTGAATATGGGCTTATCGATCCAGGACGTAATTGTACGGACGACGTGGAACCCCGCGCGGGAGATTCACCGCGAGGAGTTCGGGCATCTTACGCCGGGAGCGGTGGCGGACGTCGCCGTGCTTCGCATTGAGCGCGGGGATTTCGGATTCGTCGATTCCCCCGGACTTCGCATGTCCGGAAATCGGAGATTGGCGGCCGAACTGACTTTAAAGGATGGGCGAGTCGTCTGGGACCTGAATGGGATTAGCCGCCCGCCGTTCGTAAGCCCATCTTCAGCGAATTGACAGTTGCGCCCGGGTATGTGGTAACGTCTCTTGATAGTTATCGCCGCGAAGCGATCAGGAGGTCGACTATGAGACGTCTTTCGATTGTTGGCGTAATCCTTCTGTTCTGCGCCCTTTTTTGCGCAGTTCAAAATTCTCCAGCGCAGGTTTCCACCGGCAACATTATCGGCCATGTGACGGATCCAACTGGCGCCGCATTAGTGGATGCGGAGGTAATTGCGGTCGATCCGGCAAAGGGAACTTCTTCGACTGCAACGACCGATGCCGAAGGCATGTACCGCATCCTATATCTTGAGCCCGCCACCTATAACGTGACAATCCATAAGACCGGGTTTTCCACGTTGCAACGGAGCCAGATCAATTTACGCGCCAACGATACGCTCACCATCGATCTGCAACTTACGATGGGCACGGTCAGCGACAAGATCGAAGTAACCGGGGCGACAAGGTTGCTCGAAACCGCGACTTCCACCACTGGCACCGTCCTTGAAGGTAAACAGATGAACAGTTTGCCTATCCAGCAGCGTTACACCTGGATGACGATGTACCTGATGCCCGGAGTCACCAGCATGAATGGCTTTCACATTACCGGACCGCGCGACCGCGGCCTCGGTTACACCATGGACGGCATCTCGGGTACGCAGCCG
>JALYXS010000288.1 GCA_030946965.1 Acidobacteriota bacterium | reverse complement strand
CGGCGTTCTTCGATTGCGAACTATCGCGCGAGAGGTTGGCCTGGGCCTGTTCAATCTGCGCCATGTCGCGGGCCAAAGTCGCTTCCGCCTGGCTCACGGCCTGCTGATAGGGCCGGGGATCGATCTGAAACAACATCGCCCCTTTCCTGACGTCTTGGCCTTCAGTGAAATAGACGCGAGTGAGTTCGCCGCCGATTTGCGCCTTGACGGAAATAACGATGAAGGGTTGAACGGTTCCGATCAGCCGGAGCTGGACCGGGACGTTCTTCTGGATTGCCTTCGCGGCGGTCACGGGAACGACCGGCTTCACGGCCGTCTGCACCGGTTTCGGGGCGCATCCCGCGAATAACAACGAAATAATTACGACAGATAAAGATGTTGTTCGAATTGGCACTCTACGGTCTCGGCGCAGTCCGGAGCCGGGAAAGCAACGCCGGGATTGGGATCGAGATAGGCGAATCTTCGACGCGAAGCACGCCATCGCTGACGGTCAGCATGGCGCCGGCGGTGTGCCGGTAGCATCCGCCGGTTTCGGGATCGACCGTCCAAACATATGGCACTCCCAAATAGAGATATTGGCGAGCCTTTTTTTCAACATCGCAGAACGAGTCGCCTTCGGAAAGCACCTCGATCGTGAATACGGGAGGATATTCCAGGATGTCTGATAGGGCTGCGTATCCATTACCGCGCAAACGTCCGGAATGAAAAATCTGTTTGGCGCCACGCGAATCCGCTGCTCGGTAAGGCCCGTGATCCGCCACTCGGATTCATGCGCCACAATGTAAGACCCAATCAGGATTTGCAAACGGGCATGTTTCCATTTCCCCACGTTTCTCTCGATTAACCGGCCGTCGTCGTAGTCCACATCGGGGGTGTAGCTGCTCGCAATGTACTCTTCCACGGGAACAAGGGTGGCAGTTATCATGATTTGGTCCGCGGTTGCGAAAGCAATTCCGGGATCGGGATTGAAATGGGCGAATCTTCGACGCGAAGCACGCCGTCGCTTATCGTCAGCATGGCCCCGGCGGTGTGCCGATAGCATCCGCCTGTTTCGGGGTCCACCGTCCAAACGTATCGCACTCCCAAGTCGAGATACAGGCCAGCTTTTTTCTCGACGTCCGAGAATGAGTCGCCCCCGGAAAGCACCTCGATCGTGAATAGAGGAGGATATTCGAGGATATCCTGATAAGGCTGATCGTCTCGTACAGCGCAGATGTCCGGAATGAAAAATTTGTTCGGTGCGACACGAATCCGCTGTTCGGTAAGACCAGTGATCCGCCACTCGTATTCACGCGCGCCAATATAAGAGCCGATCAGGTATTGCAAACGGGCATGTTTCCACTTCCCCACGTTTCTCGCGATTAGCCGGCCTGCGTCGTAATCCACGTCGGGGGAATAGCTGCTCGCCATGTACTCTTCAACGGTAACAAGGACGCCCGAAACCATAATTTATTCTAGCTTGCGCAACTCTTCAATGGAACTCACCAGCGAGGTGGGGGACCGCCTCGGGCTTGCCGTGGTTGGGCAAAAACGTCAAGGATCAGGATGATCTGTTGTGCGGCCATCAGGATAATGACAACGCCGGCCAACGCAAAGATGATTGTCGCCAGCGCGATTGTAACGGTATCCAGGTTTGCAGCTACCGAGCCTTGGGCATCTTGATGCGCCAAGTAAGGATAAGCCTAACAAAGGAGCTAATAATACTTGTGCTTACCAGGGACTTGGATTATTAGAGGCAGCGAAAGTATAGATATGGCTGGCAATGGCCGCATAGCCAAGCACAAGCACGAACGAAATACAGTACGAAAAGGTGATCCATTCAGCATTGGCATGACGGCTCGCAGCCCAGAGCAGCAACCCCGCCAAGCTCGTACCGATCATCAGGTCCAGCGTGTTCGCCGAGAATGTCGAAAACGTGTTGTTGCCAGTTCACAGTGAGATCCGAACGCTCGAACCAGATCACAGCCGGCCAGTCGAGCGTCGGCGCGGCCCGCAGGACGGCAGGCAGGTCTATGC
>JALYXS010000272.1 GCA_030946965.1 Acidobacteriota bacterium | reverse complement strand
GTCCTGAGCGCCGGAAGCCCATGAATCGAAGCTCCATGCGATAGAATCATCTTCTTCGATTTGGCTTCAGAGAAGCCGTCCTGTAAATCCGCGTAATCCGTCTTCCACGTCGGCGGGCGCAGGCAATGCAGCAGCAGAATGTCGATGTATTCCGAATTCAATTGTTTTCTGAAATCGTCGATCTTTGCCAGCGGTTGCCCGGTTGGCGGAGTGCTGTACTTGGTCATCAGTTGATAACTGTCCCGCGGCAGACCCTTCAGCGCGATGCCGAGCATCTCCGGCATCCCGGGATAGCTTTCCGCGGTTTCGAAGAAACGGATGCCATGGTCGTAAGCGTAGCGAACCAGCCGCGTAAACTCCTGCTGCCCTAATTCGCGTTGTACGCGGCCGCCATGCGTGCCGGTGCCGAAAGCCAACCGGGTTACCTTCACGTTCGATCTGCCGAGGGTCACCAGATCGGTCCCGGATCGCTTTGCCGTTTGGCCTGACGCGCCCGCAGCGCCTAAACCGGTCAATACCGTAGCGGTCACGCCGCCTTTCAGAAAACCACGCCGGGTTGTGTCCATCAATAAGGGCTCCTGCGGGAAACTTTAACACGGGACGCGGCCAATGTAGGCGTGCCGCTCTCATTATCTTTTCCGATTGCCGCGCGCGACGGACGGGAATCCGATCTCGCAGCCGTTGAGAAAATTTACTCTTTTTACGTCTTGAACGGGTGCGCCACTTTCGAGGAAGTACCGCCGACGGGTGGCGGTAAATGATCGCCATATTGGCGATAGCGCAAAACTCGGATCGATCGAAACATAGTCAGCAAAGTAAATTTGCTTCCGCTCCTCGCTGGTGATATCATCCCCCCATCGATCTTCGTGGATCGATTTGGGGGGATTTATGAAACGCTTCGTCGCGGGGCTGCGTCTTAGCCTGCTTACCTTCTCTTGCGCCTGTGCCGTTTTCGCACAGCGCGATTTGGCCACCATCACAGGGACAATTACTGACTCTTCCGGCGGAATTGTGCCTGCCGCACAGGTGGTGATCACGGAACAAGGTACTGGTCAGGTATATGAACTAACGACCAACTCCGCCGGAGAATTTACTCGCCCGGCGCTGAAGCCGTCTACCTATGACGTCATCGTGACTGCGACGGGCTTCAAGAAGGCCGAACGAAAAGATATCGTCCTAAACTCCGGTGAGCGCACCGGCGTAAATATTTCGCTCACAATCGGCGACATTGGGCAGACTGTTGAAATTTCTGCTTCCACCCCTCTGCTGCAGACCGAAAGCACGCAGGTGGGCGCGTCTATCAACTCCAAGACTCTGAGTGACGTCCCGCTGGGCGGCCAGCGCAACTTCGCTTACCTGGCGCGGCTCTCGCCGGGCGTGGTTCCGGCTGAGAATGGCGCGCGCGATGCCAACAACGGCGGGATGTCCGCCAACGGGGTTCGCGCCAACGGACAGAATAACTTTCTTCTGAACGGTGTCGATAATAACGTGAACACGATCGACTTCCTGAACCAGACCTCATACGCGATTGGGCCGTCTGTTGAGGCCATCGGCGAAATGACTGTGCTCACAAACGGTTACAACGCAGAGTATGGCCGCGGCGCCGGTGTCGTGGTCAACGTAAACCTGAAGAGCGGGACCAACCAGTTGCACGGCAGTCTATTCGAAGTGCTGCAAAATAAGGACCTGGATGCCAACCCTTGGAACAACAATCTGGCGGGCGCGCAGCGCGGCCCATTCGTCGGGAACCAATTTGGCGTGACTGCAGGCGGACCGCTGAAGAAGAATAAGCTCTTCATGTTCGGAGATTACCAGGGAACCCGCATCGCCTCGTCGGGCGGCGCGGTGGCTGGTCTGGGACGTTCAGGCTTCCTCCAGATTCCGACCGCGGCCATGAAGACCGGCGACTTCTCGAGTCTCCTTGGCGCGCCTGTCACAGTGAACGACCCTCTCGGAAATCTGGTCACCTATCCCAAGGGCGCCATCTTCGACCCGGCGACAACTGTCTACGCGACAGCGGCCAACGCTACCGCTAATATTCCGGTCGGAACGCCGATCTCGCGGCAGATGTTCCCCGGAAACATAATTCCGCCAAGCCGGTTTGACCCTGCCTTTTCCAAAATTCTTAGCTTGTATCCCACTACTAACCAGCCCATCATCACCGGCAACGGCCCAACCCGTGATTTCTACTACGTCTCGCCAGGCGGCCAGAACACCGATCAGGGAGACGGCCGCGTCGACTACCGGTTAAGTGAGAAGGACAGCCTCTTCGGTTCGCTGAGTTGGTCCAACACCGCTAAAACCAGTGGTTCTCCTTTCCCCGGCCCACTCGATGGCGCCGATTTCAATGGTGCGCAGGAAACCGATCTTAGCCGCAATGCGCAGATCAGCTACACCCGTGTCTGGACCCCGTCGCTGATTTCCGAAACACGTGCCGGATTTACCCGGCTGGTCACTTCCCGCCTCGGATTGAACCCGTCAACCGATGAATTCGCAGCTTTCGGTATTGGCGGCTATAACCCGACTCACGCGACGGCGAACAACGGCGGATTGCCGCAAATCAGTTTCACTAATTATCAGAATACGGGTGCTAACGACTGGATTCCCACCAAAGAATTCAACAACGTGCTTGATTTCGTGCAAAACGTCGCTCTCAATAAAGGATCGCACTCAATGAAGGTCGGCGCGGAATACCGGCAGATCAAATTTCCGTTCTTCCAGGTTCCCGATCCGCACGGCAATATCGGCTACAACCCCAATCAGACCGCATTCCCGACAGCGAACAATCAGTCCGGCGATGCCATCGCTTCGGCGTTGATCGGGCAACTCGATAGTGGCAACATCTCGACCACCAACTTCGTCTCTTCTCAGAAAGTCGCCTGGGCCGGTTATCTGCAGGATGACTGGAAAGTGACTCCAAAGCTGACGGTGAACCTGGGCCTGCGTTACGAATTGTGGTCTCCGATCAGTGAGCGTTTCGGCCGGCAGTCGAACTTCGACCTGCAGACGCTAACGCTTTACATCCCGAAGGGCAATAATCAGGACGCCCCGCTACCTCCGAACTTTGCAACAGCGTTTCCGACCGTGAAGGTGGTTCGCGGTACCGTTCCCAAAACGTTGATCCCCTGGGACAAGCTTGACTTCGGCCCGCGCATCGGAATCGCCTACCAACTGAACAGCAAAACCGTCCTCCGCACCGCCTACGGTATTTTCTATGGCGGCGAGGAAAATCAAGGCGGAAGCCCCAACCGAGGCGAGGCGGTTCCCTTCAACGAAACCGTGAACCTGACACGCACCGCTGGGGTAAGCGGCTATATCGGCGTATCAGACCGGGCGTGCACGGGGTGCAACTATTTCCCGAACGGGTTAACGGGCGGATATCCAACGAATGTATTCACTTTGCCCGCGCCCATCTCGCTCCTTGGTGTTCAGTCCGATTTCAGGAACGGCCTAGTCCACAAGTGGAATTTTATAGTTCAGCGCGAACTGCCCGGCAGTATGTCGCTCGAACTAGGCTATGAAGGCAACCATCAGGCTCACCAGCTCATTCTGCTGAATACCGATCCGTGCCCGAACCTGGGTTATGTGAATAATCCGTCGCTCAGTTGCGATAGCAGACGCGTTGTCCTTACTCCTTTTACAAACGGCGCGGTTTCTGTCGGCAACAGCCTGACAGAAA
>JALYXS010000261.1 GCA_030946965.1 Acidobacteriota bacterium | reverse complement strand
TAGGCGGACGCGCGAAATCCACGAGGCATCGGGAGCTCTCGCCGCGCCATTCGGGAGCATAAACTCGGCGTTGGAGTCGAACGCCTTGCCGCGTCCATCCCGCTTGATCCAGACGACCAACTGGGCTGTCAGATCGCCATTCCGATTTCCCGTCTCGCATCCCGCTGGCGGCGTGATTAAGATCTCTCCTTCCGCAGTGCGCTCTACGCTGCAATTCGGATACTGCTGGCTAAAATCGTAGAATTCGTCGTCCGTCATCGGTTCCGGATGCAGCACTACTGGCGCGAGAGTTTCAAAATCTTCGACAATCAGTTGCATAAGCCATTATCGTTCAGTCGGCAAGCCCGCCTGCCGATACGCGGTCCAACCGTCGCCGAGCGAAATCACGTCGGTATGATCCATCGCACATCGGCGCAACGCTCGATCCGTTTCTGCACGCGTTCGATGTCGAAACAGGGCTGAGCTTTGGAAAGGCTGCCGTAGGCTACAGCCCAGCCCAAATGTCGCGAAGGTTCAAGACAAATCCCGCAATGGGCCCCTCACCCGCAACTCTTTCGGGATTGACCAGTTTCTCCGTTTCCCGCCCAGGCCGGTAAACGTAGACCGTGCGATGATCGGGATCGATCAGCCATCCAAGTTCCGCGCCGTTGTCAATCCATTCCTGCATCTTCGATTGCAAACGGTTCAGACGGTCGGAGGGTGATCGCAGCTCGACCACGAACTCCGGGCAAAGGCGAATAAATTTTCGCTTCTGCTCTTTGGTAAGCCGTTCCAGGCGGGAACGCGAAATCCACGCCGCATCGGGGGATCTGGCGGCGTTATTCGGCAGCACAAAATCGGTACTTGAATCGAAACTCCGGCCGCGACCGTCCTTCTTCGTCCAGTTTCCTAACTGCGTTCCCAGATCGCTGTTGAGGTACCCCGACTCGCCTCCCGGTGGCGGCATGATTAGAATCGCCCCTTCGGCGGTGCGCTCCACGGTGCAATCCGGATACTGCTGGCAGAAATCGAAGAACTCGTCATCCGTCATCGGCTCTGGATGCAGCACTACTGGCGCGAGAGTTTCAAAATCTTCAACAATCAGTTGCATAAGCTATTCTCGTTCAACCGGCAAGCCCGCCTGCCGATACGCAGTCCAACCGCCGTCGAGCGAAATCACATCGGTATAGCCCATTTTTTGCAAAACATCGGCCGCGAGCGCCGAGCGGAATCCGCCGCCGCAGTACAGCACCATGGTCGTGCTCTTATCGGGCACCAGCGTTTCGATATCCCGCTCGATGATTCCTTTCCCGATATGCCGCGCGCCCGCCGCGTGCCCCGCATTCCACTCGCTATCCTCGCGAACGTCTACCAGCAGAGGCTTCCCACCGTTCTCAACGGCCTTGCGATAGCCCTCGATATCGGTCTGCCGCACGCGCGATTTCGCATCGTTCACTACCTTAAGAAATTCTGGATTATGCGCCACTGAAACCTCCCTTCTCAATCTTCGCGCCGAATCCGCGCGCCCGCGCCCGACAATTTGGCTTCGATCTTTTCGTACCCGCGATCGATGTGATACACGCGATCAATCACCGTTTCACCTTTTGCCACAAGCGCCGCCAGCACCAGCGAGGCGCTAGCCCGCAGGTCGGACGCGATCACACCCGCTCCCGTCAACTGATGCCGCCCCGCGACGATCGCCTGGCGGCCCTCCAGCCGGATGTTCGCGCCCATGCGCAACAACTCCTGCGCGTGCATGAACCGATTCTCGAAAATCGTTTCGGTGATGATCGCAATTCCCTCCGCTTGCGTCATCAGAGCCATGAATTGCGCCTGAAGATCGGTGGGAAATCCGGGATATTCTTCCGTCGTGATGTCGGCCGCGTGCAATTGCCGGCTCTCATGCACCTGCAGCGTAGTGGCGTCGGGCTGCGTTATAAGAACGCCAGCCTGTTGCATCTTCACGACCAGCGCCTCCAGATGTTCGGGCACGCAATGCGTCACGCGAAGGTTGCCGCCGCAGATGGCGGCCGCGATCAGAAAGGTTCCCGCTTCGATCCGGTCCGCGATAATGGTGTGTTCCGCGCCGTGCAGCCGCGCGACCCCTTCAATGCGCAGCGTTGCAGTTCCGATGCCCTCAATCTTCGCGCCCATTTTGACGAGAAGCTCGGCCAAACAAGTCACCTCCGGCTCGCGCGCTGCATTTTCAAGAACGGTTTCTCCGCGAGCGAGCGTCGCCGCCATCAAGAGGTCTTCCGTCCCGGTCACCGTGATGCGATCGAAGCGGATGCGCGAACCTTTCAGCCCGTCGGGAGCATGCGCTTCGATATAGCCGTGCTCTTGGCGAATGCGCGCGCCAAGCTGCTCCAGCCCCACCAAATGCAGGTTTATGGGCCGCGCTCCAATAGCGCAGCCGCCGGGCAGCGACACGCGCGCCGTACCCGCGCGGGCGACCAGCGGACCCAGCACCAAGCTCGAGGCGCGCATCGTCTTGACCAGTTCATATGGCGCTTCAGGCGAGACAATCGACTTGGTCTCAAGGCAAACGCGTTCGCCCTCGATGTCGATTTTCGAGCCGATATCCACCAGCAGCCGCTCCATCGTGCGGATATCGCGCACCTTCGGAATGCGGTGAAGTATGACCGATTCTTCGGTAAGCAACGCCGCGGCAAGCGCCGGCAGCGCGGCATTTTTCGAGCCGCTGGTTTCAATCTCCCCGTGGAGCGGCGTTCCACCTTCAATCACGAATTTATCCATCTGATTTTCTGCCGGAACCTGTGTCGCAATCTGTTCCAAGCGTGGCGAGGCTAATTGCGGAGCGGACATTATTCCCCGCTGTCATGAGCAGTTCTCCGGCCTTATCGTAGCTCACGCCCGACGCCTCGGAAATGATGCGCTTGGCGCGGTCGCGTAGCTTTTCATTCTTGGGCTGTACGTTCACCATCAGGTTTCCATACACATATCCCAGCCGGATAAAACTGGCGGTCGTAAGCATGTTGAGAACCAGCTTCGTCGCCGTCCCGGCTTTTAAACGCGTGGACCCGGTCACGATTTCGGGACCGGGCAACGGCGTAATCGCGATGTCAACTTCGAGGGCCAACAAAGAATTGGGCGTGCAACTGATACCGATTGTCAGCGCTCCCATGCGTTTTGCTTCGGAAATCGCGCCCAATACATAAGGAGTCCGCCCGCTAGCCGCAATTCCGGCAAGCACGTCGTCTCGCGTAAAGCCGCGGTCGAGAAGATCGCGTATCCCGATGGCGGGGTCGTCTTCCGTCGTTTCCGTGGCGCGGGAGAGAGCTTTTTCACCGCCCGCGATAATGCCCTGCACCATCTCTGGCGGCACGTTAAAAGTCGGCGGGCATTCGGATGCGTCGAGCACGCCAAGCCGCCCGCTAGTGCCCGCGCCAATGTAAAAAAGTCTGCCGCCCTGGTGAAAAGCTTTCACGATGGCGTCGACGGCACGGGCAATTGCCGGTAGCTCGCGCGCGACGGAATCCGCGACTTTGCGGTCCTCGCCGCTGATGATTTGGAGCACCTCTTCGGTGGGAAGCGAATCGATGCCGCTGGAGGCGCGATTGCGCTGTTCGGTTAGCAGCTTTTCGAGCACGCGCTAATTAGGCAATCCAGCCTTTCGCAAAGCGGCTTCAGCCGTTTCCAAACCGAGCTTTGCGCCCTGTTCGGGAGCCATATCCTTCAGTCCGCGGCCGAAGACCTCGACGCTTACGGCGTCCTCATAACCGATTTTGCGGAGCGCGTGAAAGAAGCCGTCGAGATCGATCACGCCCTCGCCCGGCATGAGCCGCTCGTTGTCCCGAACCTTTTCGGGAGGCAGGCCGGCGGAATCGTTCACCTGCACATGAACGATGCGGTCTTTCCCGGCGGCAATTATGTCCGAAGTTTTGCCGCCGGCGTGGTGCCAGTGCCAGGAATCGAGCAGCACGCCGACGTTCGGGCCGCATTCTATGGTGAAGGCTACCATCTCATCCATGCGCCAGATGAATTCGTTCGGATATAACTTCCGCAAATGGAGCGGACTGATGAATTCGAGGCCTAATCGCACGTGCGAGCGCGCCAGTACGTCCGCGCAGTCGTGGAAGCGCTCCCGATAGGTTTTCCAAAGCTCGGCTTTCGGCGTTTCGCTCGAAGGCATCAGGTAGGTTGTCATGCGCGGACAGCCGATTGCGGCTGAAAACGCGGCGGCGTCCGCAAGCTCGCTCAGGCCCGCGCGGAACGTGGCGTCGTCTTTACGGAACTCGGTCGGAAGACCAACAACTGCCGGTTTCAATTTAAGCTGTTCCAACAATTCGCGCGTCGGGCCGAGGCCTGCTTGCATGGCGGGAGTAAGCGCGACATCCACTCCGGGAAAGCCGGCCTTGGCGGCCAGCCGCGCGAATTCCGGCCACGGCACGCGATTTGCCACCAGCGTCGCGTTGAGGGCGAGATACATATCGACATCTTACCCCTGAAGACTTCAGAACTTTAGGCCGCGCTTGCGATGAAGCACTTCGAATCTTTCTGTAGGGGAGTAAGCGCCAGAACTCGCGGTTCCACGCGACCGCACTCGCACAAGGTTTTCTCGATGGCTCCGGTGTAACCGGTTTTCAGGCGCAACGTGGGCCGCCGGAAATCGGTAAGAGAAGTTAACAGCAACTCTTCCCGCTCGTGCCGTTCAATGACGGCGTGCTCTTCAATCAGATGCAAGCCTTCGTGAATCTCGCACTCGCGCGCGATCACCCTTCCATCCAGCCCCATGTAATGTTCAAATAGCGGAACCTGGAACGTTCGCCAGAACAGATCGCGGTCGTGCACATCTAGAATCTCGTCAATGCCGGTAAACGCCACAATGGCATGACGGAGCAGCGGCAAACTGAACGAGCCTTCGTCCACGGAAAAGGCAAGACGGCGCAGCACACTCACCGGCGCGGCGACGATCTCCGGCTGATACTGCCGGAGCGTGTCGCGTGTCTCGCGTTTATGGTAGTCGAATATTCGGACTCCATTTTTCTCTTCGAATCCGCCCACTAGCACGGCGATTCGCGATTGCCGATCCAGCGGATGAAAGAACTTTTGCGGCAGCGCCGCGGGTGCGTGAGCCGAGTTGTATTCCTCCCGAAATCCGCGGAACTGATCGAGGTCGAGGACCGCGAAATGGGCGAGGGCCTTTTCCACGCAGCGCAGCGCGGCGATCGACCGGTTTGAGTGCAAATTCGCCCGTCGCAAACATTCCCGGTATCGCGGGACGTGCCGCGCGGCGTTTAAAACTTTCCGGAAACGAACGAGACGGTCTTCGGCTGGCTGTCGGGAACAAAGGCGCGGAAATAAACGTGAGAATCGCACGCCAAAGAAGATCGGCGATGCTCGATCCGGGCTTTAGCGTTTTAAAATACGCGCTAAATTTCCCCCAAAAATCTGCCTCGCATCGATTTCGCCAATTCCCGATTCGTACAAAATCCGCGATTGACAAGCAAAAATTTGGGCGTTCCACCCGCGCGGAAAAAACGACGAATCCGTGCCAAACAAAAGACGTTGCGGACCAACGATTTCGAGCGCCCGACGGAAAACCGTTTGCAATTCGAGCGCTTCCGGCTGGTAGCGAATCCAGCTATTACTACTCGATGTATCGAGGTAAACATTCGGGCAGAGACCGGCTACCATCAGAGCTTCGCGGAGGTATCCCGCACCGAAGTGTGGAATCACGAAATTGAGCTTGGGGAACTCCAGGGCGATCGCATGGAGATCGATGGGATTCGAAAAACGCATATCGAAATGCGAAGGCAATCCAAGTTTCTGACGCACCCCGACGCTCAGAACGCCGCAATGCACGAATACGATTGCGCCGGAGCGACTTGACGCGAGTTCGAAGACGGACCTTACGCGTTCGTCGTGGATTGAGTAGCGCTGCATGGCGGGAAACAGGCAGACGCCTCGCATGCCGGAATCGAATGCGCTTTGCAGACGGGCGGGCATTTCCGGCGCGAGCGGATCGAAGAGGAAGTAGCCCGCGAACTTATCCGGAAAGCGCGCGATAGCCGCCGCGACCGAGATTTCATCGCCGGGAACGCTGGCGATTAGAGCGGCGCGTTCTACGCCATGCCGGTTGAGTTCGGCGGCCCAGCGCTCCGCTAGTTGCGGGGGATCGACGGCAGGTATTTCCCACCCGAGAATCGGGCCAAGCGCGTCAACGGTGGTTTGTTTCTGCTTAGCCAAAGACCCGAAGAACGCGTGCGAAAAGAAATGCACGTGCGCATCGAAAACGGGAAACTCGCCCCAGAGTGTTTTCACAGGCTCGATAGCAAGCGTTCGGCTTCCTGCACCTGGCCGCCCAAGTTGTGAAGCACCGTGACTACGTCGCGCGCCTGTAGCGCGGCTTCGTCCACGCGATCCGCTTCCACCGCTTCCCGAATGCCTGGCAGTGTTTTCACGGCGTATCCGGTATACATCCCCGGCGCGTAAATGCGGTGCTTGAACCAATCCCTTCCGGGAAGGCCCGCTACCAGCGTCATGGCCCGCTCGGAGTGGAACAGAACCGTGTTCAGCGCCGCCAGTTTCTCGGGAGACGCGGCCGATACTTTCGGCAATGCGCGCGTGTAAGCGGATTCGTACGACGCCGCGGCTACTTTGAGCTTCTCGAGCTCAGCGCGAACTGCATTCAGGCTGGGGCGGTCTTTTCCCTTTTCGAGCTTTTCGATTTCATCCACATACTTTCCCACTGTAGTCACAAAATGCGTGAACTCGAACGGCAACACCGGCGCGCCCACCAGCCGCAGGACGGCGGTTCCAGTCACCTCGGCAAGCGTTTTCCCATAGGCGAAATTCGTATCCGAAAAATGGGTGTACCAGTAGAATGAATCGTAATCGGAGTGGTAGACTCCGCCTCCGCCCTCGCCGCCAAAACCAACGTTCAGGCTTGCCACGCCCAGGTGTTGCAAGAACGACGTATAGTCGGAGCCGGAGCCGAGCGGCGTTAAGTGGAAACCCTCTTCGGCCGGAGGCTTCGGCGCGCCGGCGTTCGTTTCGGCGTTTCCGTCCTTCGCGCGAGGACGCGTATTCTCGATCAGCGGTTTGCCCGTCACCGGGTCCGGAATATCGCGCGCCACTTCGCTCATGAACTCTTCAAGCGTGTGCGAGCCGCCGGCGCCGAGCCGCCCCTTTCCATTGCTGTCGGAATTGAGATAGACAACTAGCTTGCGATCCAGCTCTTCGGCATGTTTTTCAACCCACTCGGTGGAACCGATCAGCCCGAATTCCTCTCCGTCCCAAAGAGCCAGAATAATGGTGCGCTTCGGTTTCCATCCGTCTTTCAACAGCAGAGACAAGCTGCGTGCCGCCTCGAGCAAGGGCGCGGCGCCGCTCGCCGGATCGCTCGCGCCATGCACCCACGCGTCGTGATGATTGCCGTAGAGAACCCATTCATCCGGAAATTCGGAGCCTGGAATGCGCACGATCACGTCATGCAGCGGATGCGTCGAGTTATCCATCTCGACATCGAGGCGCACCGTCGTTGGCCCGGGGCCAAGGTGATAGGTAAATGGAAGCGCGCCGCGCCAATTCTCCGGCGCGACGGGGCCGTTGAGATTTTCCAGCAACGGGCTCGCGTCGGCGTAAGAGATCGGCAGCACGGGAATCTTCATCAGCGTCTTGGCTTCATCTAGTGGAAGGCGTTTCGATCCTTTCTCGGACGCCCAGCCTGGAGACAGTGGATCGCCGGGATAGAGAACCATATCCATGACGCTCCCGCGCTGCACGCCATCGGGCGGGCGGAATCCGCCCTTGGGAAACACGTCGCCTTGGAAATAACCGTCGTCGCGCGGATCGGAATAAATAAGACAGCCGACCGCGCCATGCTCGTAAGCGACCTTCGGCTTGATGCCCCGCCAGCTTCCCCCATACCGCGCAATCACGATCTTGCCTTTCACATCGATGTTTTGCTTAGCGAGGTAATCGTAGTCGGCGGGCACTCCGTAATTGACATAGATCACGGGAGCGGTGACATTCCCCGAGCCGGAGTAAGCGTTGTAAGAGGGCACTTGATTCAAATTCGAAGAACTCTTATCTTCCGGCACTGCCGGTTCCTGCAATTTGGCGTGAAAGGTCTTTGGCGCGACCATATCAAGCGTGCGCTTGGTAGGCGTGGGTAGCAGCGCTTCGAACTCCTCGATGTGGGCGTCCAACCCCCACTCGCGCATAAGACCTAGTAGATATTCCGCCACCGCTTTCGAGGCCGGCGTCCCGGCGAGATGCGGCTGATCCGACATTCGCTCGATATACTTCCCGACGCGCGCCGCCTCGGGTATCTTGCGCAATTGCTGCTCCCATTTCTGCTCGGCCGAGATGGCTTCGGGAGGAAATCCGCGAATGGAGTTATCGGCGGAATAAACGAGAAAAGGGAATAGAATGGCGGCGGCTAACTTCATTTCGAAGCAAGTATAGCGCGGGCGGGTACGTGGCTATCGCGAGAAGATATCGGGTATCGGAGTCGTGGTCGACTAGCCTGTTACCTTGAAGTTGCCTTGCGCATCCCCGTAATCCTCGTTGCATCGTTGGCCGCGTTCCCGGCGTTTTCGCAATACCAATACGATCTAGCGACGACCCGCGACGGATCGGCGCTGTATTTCAC
>JALYXS010000256.1 GCA_030946965.1 Acidobacteriota bacterium | reverse complement strand
TTCGGCAGTTTGGTTACCGCATCGTGCTGCGCCTGAAAAATCAGTTGATCGTTGAGCAGGCGGCGGTCAATCGCGATTGCCGCCAGCCGGCTCGCCTGCTCCATGAGTTCTAGCACTTCGTCCCCGGGCTCCCCCTCCCGATTGTTGTAGAGCGATAGCGTTCCCACCACTTTTCCGGAGCTCAAGGATATCGGCTCCGAGAATGCCGCGCGGATCTCGTGGCGAAGGGCGATCTCCCGCCAAGCGGACCAAAGGGGATCTGAAAGAATGGAGACAGTCACGATCCGGCGGCCCGAATGAGCCGCCGTTCCAGCCGACGCGTTCGATTCCCCGGCGGCCATCCCATCCATCGCCGCGGTGAAACCCGGAGGCAGACGCGGAGAAGCGGCGCAGTAAAGCCGTCCTTCCTCCAGCATGTCTACCGCCGCCATCGACCTCGGGAATTGATGCTCCACCATGCAGGCGACCGCGCCGAGAATATTTTCTAGCTTGTCGTTCCTGGCGATCAATTCCAGGATCGTGTTGCGATCGCGCTCGCGCCGCTGCGATCGCTTGTGTTCGGTTATGTCGGTAAGGGTGCCTTCGTAGTACAACAGATCGCCATGCTCATCGCGAGCGGCGCGGGAATTTTCGAGAACGACCAGCGGGGTGCCATCTTTTCGCCGCAAGGTCAGTTCCGCGTTTCGCAGTTCGCCGGTATTGTCGAGATAGCGGAGATGCTTCGAGCGGTCTTCGGCGTCCAGGTACAGGTCTCGAACGATGTTCACCTGGAGAAATTCTTCCTCCGAGGTATAGCCGAACATTCGCACCAAAGCCGGATTCACCGTGAGCAACCTGCCGCCGGGAGTGCTCTGATAGACCCCTTCCAGAACGTTTTCGAAAAGGCTGCGAAATTTAGAATCGGACACTTTGACGTCGATTTCTCTGGCTTTTCGAGCGGTATTTTCATGTCTACGGCGCAGGATTTCCCATCCAGCAAGAGACATTGCCGCAATCACGAGCAGTAAGATCAGAGTAGCCTGGGGGTTTCCGGAAATCAAAGCGCAACTCTGACTACGATATTAACCGGAAACTTAAGAGCATGATGGGACAAGGCGCCTGCGTCGAGACGGTGCGCTCCTGCCATAATGAGGCGGAAGGTCGGGAATCGGTGGACGAATCGGCTAAAGTGATCGAATTACATGATGCGGAATCGGTTCGATCGCATTACGGCGAACCGAGCCACATGGCAAGAGCCAAGCAGTTGGACCATCTGGATCGCCACTGCAAAGCTTTCATCGCGCTTTGCCCCTTCATTGTTATCGCGACCACGGGCGTCGATGGACGCGCCGACGCTTCTCCTCGCGGAGATGCGCCCGGCTTCGTGGCCGTACTCGACGACCGGACTCTAGTCGTGCCCGATAGAACCGGAAACAAACGGGCCGACACGGTTCTCAATTTGACCGCAAACCCTTTCGCCGGTGTCCTCTTTATGGTCCCGGGTATCAATGAAACGTTGCGCGTTAATGGCCGCGCGCGAGTCACGGTGGACCCGGCGCTGCTCGCTCCTTTAACCTTCAACGGCAAAGCGCCCGTGGCCGGACTGGTGATGACGGCCGAAGAAGTGTTCTTCCATTGCGGCAAACCTCTGATCCGCGCCGATTTGTGGAATCCGGATCGCCGCGTGCCGCGCGGCAGTTTTCCGTCGCTCGGCAAGATCCTTGCGGACCAAATTGCCGGAGGTAAAACCGAGGAATACGAGCGGGGTATTGAAGAAGCCTACCGGACGCGGCTGTACTAATTTTTAAGCGGCAATTTACAAGGCGGCCAGCGCCCGATCCATCGCCGCCGCGGTCTCTTCTATATCCGGCTCCCGGTGTGCGACGGAAACGTAGATACGGCCATCCGGCAGCAGATACACCCCCTCCGCCAACGCCGTTAGAAGGAACCGCTGCAGCATGGCGGAATCGTCTTCAAGTACATCGCGATAATTCTTTAGATTGGATTTACGCGTGAAGTGGATGGAGAACGCGGCCCCGAATCCAGTAATGGTAAGCGCGATACCCCGATTGCGGGCGCATTCGCGAATCTTCGATTGAAGCAATTCTCCCATTCGATTGGCTTGCCGGAGCGGCGCCCCGCTGTCTTGCGAGAGTACTCTAAGGGTTGCCCTCGCGCCGGCCAGCGACAGCGGATTGCCGTTGAACGTGCCGCCATAAACCACTCCGCCGCTCTGCATCATTTCGAGAATTCCCTCACGCCCCGCAAGCGCGCTTAGAGTGAGCCCTCCACCGATGGCCTTTCCGAACGTCGCAAGATCCGGCAGAATCCCGTAGTGCCCCTGAGCGCCCCGCAGATCAATGCGAAAGCCGGTGATAACCTCGTCGAAAATCAGCAAGGAGCCGTTTGCCGTACACAAGTGCCGCAGCGCGGCGAGGTATCCATCGTCCGGGACGAGGCAGCCGCTATTGCACAAAACCGGTTCCGTAATAACAGCGGCGATCTCGTTTCCGCGCGCCGCGAAAACCTCCTGAATGAGAGCGAGATCGTTCCATGGAACGACAAGGACGTTATCCGCCGCATTGGCCGTCTGCCCGCGCGAGCCGAGAACTTTGTTTGGGCGATCCGGATCGCCGCACTGCTCGGCCGGCGGATGATAACTGATCAAAACCGAGTCGAGCCACCCATGATAGTGGCCTTCGAACTTAACGACGATCGGCCGCCCGGTATAGGCGCGCGCCAGCCGTAGCGCGATTTGGACGCCTTCGCTGCCGCTCGAAGTAAACGCAACTCGCTCCGCGCAGGGAACCGCGCGCTGCAGAGCTTCCGATACTTCGAACTCCAGTTCATGCTGAGCCCCGTACAAGTGCGGCCTGTCAGCCTGATTGCGCATCGCCTCCACCATTGCCGGATGCCGGTGCCCTAGGATCAGAGGTCCCCACGCCAGAGCGTAGTCGATGTATTCGTTCCCATCCACGTCGCGCAAACGGCAACCGGCGGCATTCTCGAAGTAAAGAGGGACGGCAGCCTTGGCGCGGAACGGGCTGCTCACTCCCCCGGCAAGGGACTGCTTGGCGCGTGCAAGCAATTCATGGGATCGACTCCATTTGTCTTTTTGCGCCGCCATTTCCATTTCTATATAGTATTCGTCGCGCCGGCTTCCACCAAGTTAAAATCGGATCGGACGGGGAGGGCCGCCGCATGTATCCGCTAAAGAAGGGGAAGTTCGCGAGTCAAGCTCACGTGGCGCTTCCGGCAGGCACTTTCGAGGAAGAGCACGGGCGCAAAGGATTTTATGGCAAGAGCGCTCACCTTTATCACACGCATCCGCCCACCGGGTGGATTCGTTTCGAAGGCAAGCTTCGCCCGCATTGTTTCGATCTCAACTTGTTGACGCCTTCCGACCAGACCGATCCTTGGGGCGCGCCTGCCGCGTTTCTGGGCAATAGCGATGTCACGCTATCCGTTTCCCGCCGCGCGGAGGCGATGCCGTTTTATTTCCGCAACGCCGATGGCGACGAGCTTATTTTCGTGCATCGCGGCAACGGCACTATCGAAACGGACTTCGGTCCGTTGCCTTTCGAGCCCGGCGATTACATCAACGTCCCGCGCGCGGTAACTTATCGCATTCTTCCCGAAACACGCGACACTTTCTTCCTGATCGTGCAGTCCAAAACGGAGTTCGAGCCGCCCGAGAAAGGCCTGATCGGGCAGCATGCCCTGTACGATCCGGGCGTCATCGTCACGCCGGAACCGCGGCCCTCGACCGAGCCCGACCGCGAGTGGGAGGTACGCATCAAAGTGGAGGACGAGTACTCCAAGGTGTTTTACCCTTTTAATCCCATCGACGTGGTCGGTTGGAAAGGCGATCTCACGGTTTGGAAGCTGAACCTGCGCGACATCCGCCCCATCATGAGCCACCGCGCGCACCTGCCTCCCAGCGCGCACACCACTTTCGTGACCGAAGGCGCGGTGGTCTGCAGCTTTCTGCCGCGTCCGCTCGAACAGGACGAACAGGCGTTGCGCGTTCCGTTCTTCCACCGCAACACCGATTTCGACGAGTTCATTTTTTATCACGACGGCGATTTCTTCAGCAAGGACAATATCAAGCCGGGCATGGCGACGCTCCATCCGCGCGGCATCCATCACGGACCGCATCCGAAGGCTCTGGCGAATCAGGGAAAGAAAACGCATACCGACGAGTACGCCGTCATGCTCGACGGATTGAATCCTATTCACGTGTTGCCCGCGGGCGAAAAGGTCGAGTGGCAGGATTATTGGAAGAGTTGGATGGAGAAGAAGTGATCGTCGATCCGGCGCTCGAGGATTACCGGAATGTTTACAAATTGATGGTGGGCGCGATCGTGCCGCGTCCGATCGCTTTCGTTTCCACCGTTAGCGCGGAGGGCGGCCGCAATCTTGCCCCATTTAGTTTTTTTACCGCGATCAGCGCCAATCCTCCCGTTATCTGCTTTAGCCCGATGGTGCGCGGCGACAGCTCTTATAAGGACACGCTGAACAACATCCGCGCCACGAAAGAATTTGTGGTGAACGTCGTGTCCGAAGATTTTCGCGCGAAGATGAACGTCTGTTCGGGCGAGCATCCTCCGAGTATCGATGAGTTCGAGCTGTCGGGCCTCACGCCAGTGGCGGCCGATCTGGTGAAACCGCCCCTGGTTCTAGAATCCCGCGTCAACATGGAGTGCCGGCTGGTTCAGATCGTGGACGTTAGCGCGAAACCGCTCGGCGGCAGCATCGTGATCGGCGAGGTCGTCCGTTTTCATGTGCGCGACGAGCTTTTCGACAATTTCAAAATAGATCCGGACAAACTGAGGCCGATCGGACGCATGGGAGGGCCGGCTTATACCCGCACCACCGACCGGTTCGACATGGAACGGCCGAAGGTCTGATGTCCGGGGCGTCCGATGTGTCCCGCTGGATTTGGGAGCCCTCGCCCGAGTGGATCGCGCGCACGAACGTCTGGCGGTTCATGCAAAAGCTCGGCTTCGACGATCGCGAAGAGTTTCTGGCCTACTCGCGCGATCATCTGGAGGAATTCTGGGACCGCATGGCCGCCGAGGTTGGAATCGAATGGGCGCAGCCCTACCGGCAAGTGCTCGATATTTCGCGCGGAGTTGAGTGGGCGCAATGGTTCGTGGGCGGCAAGCTCAACATCGCGGCGAACACGCTCGACCGGCACGCTGCCTCCGCGAATCCTGCGATTCTCGGGGAAGCGGAAGATGGCGCGACCCGCGTGGTAACTTTCGCGGAGCTTGCGACCGAAGTGGACCGGCTTGCGCATGGAATCGAAAGCCTGGGACTCAACGCGGGCGACCGTGTTGCCCTGTGCATGCCCATGGCGCCGGAAGTGGTTACGATTCTCTATGCCTGTTTCAAGCTGGGCCTTGTCGCGGTGCCCATCTTCGCCGGCTTCGGCACGGGTGCAATCGCCACGCGCATGGCGGATTCGGGCGCGCGTCTGATCTTCACGGCCGATTATATTCAGCGGCGCGGGAAGAGGATTCCGCTGCGCGAAAAGGTAGAAAAAGCGGCGGGCGCGGCGGGGGTGGCGCAAGTAGTCGAAGTGGCCGAGGTGCTGGCGCGCGCGCCTTTGAACGTCACGCCGCGTCCAGCGCTCGCGCTCGATTCCGAGGCGCCCGCCCTTCTGCTCTACACTTCCGGCACCACCGGCAAGCCGAAAGGAACCGTTCACACCCATGCCGGCACGCTGGCCCAGATGGCTAAAGAGATTTACCTCGCCTTCGATCATCAGCCTGACGATCGTTTCTTCTGGCTGTCCGACATCGGCTGGATGATGGGACCTTGGACTATCATCGGCAACCATCATTTCGGCGGGACGATTTTCCTTTACGACGGAGCGCCCGATTATCCATCGCCCGACCGCCTGTGGCAAACAATTGAGCGCCACAAAATCACCGTGTTTGGCGTTTCCCCCACGGCCATTCGACTGCTGATGCGGCAGAGCGAACCGCGGCGGTACGATTTATCGTCGCTGCGCCTTTTGGGGTCCACGGGCGAGCCGTGGGACGATACGTCCTACGTCTGGTTTTTTGAGAACGTGGGGCAGCGGCGATGTCCGATCGTCAACATATCGGGAGGAACGGAGATCGTGGGATGTTTCCTTTCGCCCCTGCCCATTCAGCCGCTGAAAATCTCTACCTTGGGCGCTCCCTCGCCCGGTGTTGCCACGGAAGTGGTCGATGAACACGGGCGCCCCGTTCGCGGCAAGATGGGCTACCTTGTATGCACCAAGCCCGTCCCTTCCATGACCCGCGGGATTTGGGGCGGCCCGGAGCGTTATATCGAGACTTACTGGTCGAAGTTCCCCGGCTATTGGTACCACGGCGATTGGGCCAGCGTCGATGAAGATGGCTGCTGGTTCTTGCACGGGCGCGCGGACGAATCGATGAACGTGGCGGGCCGCAAAGTCGGACCCGCCGAGGTGGAGGATGCGTTGCTCGAGCACGCCGGCGTATCGGAAGCAGCGGTAATCGGTGTTCCCGATGAGTTGAAGGGCGAGGCTATCGTGGCGTTCGTCGTTCTGAAGAAAGGCGCTTCTGTACACGCGCGTGAACTTTCAAACCATTTAGTGGAAGCTATGGGGCCGACGTTTCGGCCCCAGGCGATCTAC
>JALYXS010000250.1 GCA_030946965.1 Acidobacteriota bacterium | reverse complement strand
TCGTATCGCGCGAAACATAATAACCGATTGGATGAGGGAGCGAGCGAAAAGGCTCACCGCCCGGATCACCGCTATGGCCCCATTCTAGCCGGATCAGCGGCGGAGGAAGGCTTGCCCTAGCCTAGATGCCCTAGCCTAGAGAAGATGGGCCCGCGCTTACTCTTCATCTTGCGGATCGCACTCTGGGCGGCTTACGCGATTCTCTGGATAGGCGGCGTTGGCGGACAAGTGCTCTACGGCGGAACGCCGGCGAAGACTTCCTGGGCCGCTCCCGTTTTCCTGCTATTAGCCGGGCTAATCGTTTTGACGAGTTCACATTCCGACTGGCGGGCGCTCTGGGCCGCGGCTGCAATCGGCTTCGCTTCCGAGCTGATTGGCGTCCGGTTCGGCGTTCCGTTCGGCCAATATCAGTACACGCGCGCGTTACACCCAATTTTCTGGCACGTCCCGGTCGTGCTCTTATTTGCCTGGATGGTGTTGATCGCCTTCGTTCGCGAACTGCGCGTTCCGGTTTTGATTGGCGCGGCATGGATGACGGCGATCGATTCGGTGATCGATCCCGTGGCTTCTCAACCGCTCGCGTATTGGCGGTGGCTGGATAGCGGCCCCTATTATGGAGTTCCGGTACTCAATTTCACCGGCTGGTTTTTCGTCAGCGCGCTAATTTTGGCATTGCTCCCTGGAAAGGCCCCGCGCCGGCTGCCGGTCGCGCTCACGGGCATTACCGTGATTTTGTTTTTTGCGATCCTCGCGCTGGCTCACCGGTTTTATCTGCCCGGCGCGATCGGGTTGGCATTGACCGCTATTTCTTGCCGCCTTTTGTGGCCGGCAAAGCGGGAAGAGTATCCGGGAATTTCATCTTCAGATCCTCCAGCGCATCCACGATAATTTCGGATACGACCACGTCTCGAAACCATTTGTGGTTTGCGGGAACGATATACCAGGGTGCATCGCGCTTGCTGCACTTCTCGAGCGCGTCTTCGAAAGCCTCCCGGTAATCGTCCCAAAATTTCCGCTCTTCGTAGTCGGACGGGGAAGCCTTCCAATTCTTGTCGCGAATGGTCCTGCGGTCTTCGAAGCGGCGCTTCTGTTCGTCCTTGCTTATGTGCAGGAAAAATTTCAAAATATGCACGTCGTTTTGCGCCAGGATACTTTCAAACGCATTGATCTGTTCGTAGGCCTTGGACCAGTGGCTCTTGGGGGCGAGGTTGTGAACGCGAACCACCAGGACTTCCTCGTATTGCGAGCGATTGAAAATTCCAATTTGGCCTTTCCCAGGAACGGCCTTATGGATTCGCCACAGGAAATCGTGATCCGATTCCTCGGCCGATGGCGCCTTGAAAGACGTCACGCTGCAGCCCTGCGGATTCACGCCGGACATCACGTGCCGGATGGTGCCGTCTTTGCCCCCGGCATCCATGGCTTGCAAAATAATAAGCAGCGCGTGGCGATGCCCGGCATAAAGAAGCTGCTGCAATTTGGCCAGTTTGTCACGATGTTTCGCGACCAGCTTCTTGGCATCGGCCTCGTGCATGCCTGCGGTGTCGTCGGGGTCGTTGTCTTTCAACCGGACCTTTTTTCCTGGCTTGACGAGGTATCGATCACGCGGATTCATGGCAATAAAGAGTCTAAGCTTTTTTCGACTTGCGCGAGCAAGACGATCGGATCCGGATTATCGACTCTTACGATCTCAATTCGTCCCGCGCCGGTGGGCCGCCAGCGCTGGAACATGCGGAGGGAAGGGAAGCCGGCGAAGATGCTGAGAAGAGGGACACCGAGGGCGGCCGCCGCGTGCTGGCCCGCGGAATCATAGCCAACGTAAAGGCGGCTCCGCGCAATGATATCGGCGAACCCGGCGAAGGAGCCTTCCCATGTGCGGACGCGATTCTGGGAAATTCCCGAGTTCACCACTGCGCGGTCAACCCGGACCGCTTCTTCGCCGCCGGCGCCTTTGTCGATCCATAAGGTTCCCGGATTCTTGGCCACCAGCCGGAGCAATTCGGATTCGAATGGATCGGCGATGCGTTTCGATTCGTTACCGCCAGTGCCCAGGCTGATCG
>JALYXS010000135.1 GCA_030946965.1 Acidobacteriota bacterium | reverse complement strand
CGGGCGAATAGCGAGTGATACCGTCCGACTGCAAAGCTCTCCGGCAGGCCTTCGAATACGCCGTTTCCATTGTGATGAATCAGGGACGGCTTCCCATGCACCGGGTAGTCTAAAACGCCCAACTCGCCGCCAAACGCCTCGACTACGCCTTGCAATCCCAGACACACGCCGAAGATGGGAATGCCGAGCGACACCGCGTGCCGCACCAGAGCCGGAACGCCGAAATCCGCGGGACGGCCCGGGCCGGGCGAGATCACGATCAGGTCGGGAGCAATCTCGCGCAGCAGCTCGCGCGGAAATCCGGCGCGGTACGTGACGACGTCAGCCCCGGTCTGGCGCGAATAATTCGCGAGCGTGTGGATGAAGCAATCGTCGTTATCGACCAGCAACAACTTCACTCCCGCCAATGAATTCTCTTGGCCGGGGGAAACGGAAGAAGGCGCCTCAGCCTGGCCAAGGAGGCGGAAAAATCCCGTGGCCTTTAGCCGCGTCTCCCGCTCTTCCGATGCCGGGTCGGAGTCGTAAAGCAACGTGGCGCCGGCGGGATAGGTGGCGATGCCATCGCGCAGATACGTTGTGCGGATCGCGATGCCCGTGTTGATATCGCCGTTCAGCGTCAGCATGCCCACCGCGCCGCCGTACCAGCCGCGCGCCGTCTTTTCAAGACTCTCGATCGTAAACGCCGCCGCCTTCTTAGGAGCGCCCACCAGGGTCACGGCCCACATATGGCTGAGGAACGCGTCTAGCGAATCGAAGCCTTCCTTCAAGAAGCCTTCCACGTGGTCCACCGTATGATAAAGGCCCGCGTACGATTCGATCAGCCGCCTCGCGATCACCTTCACCGATCCCGGCTCGCACACGCGCGATTTGTCGTTCCGGTCGACATCCGTGCACATGGTCAGCTCGGATTCTTCTTTGGTCGAATTGAGCAGCTCGCGAATATTTTTTTCGTCCTGTAGCGGATCGCCGGTGCGGCGCGCGGTTCCGGAAATCGGGCAAGTCTCGACGCGCGGCCCTTCAATTCGCACGAACATCTCGGGCGAAGCGCCAACCAGTTGTTCATCGCCAAACTGGATCAGGAATTCATACGGACTGGGATTCGCGCGCTGCATGCGTTCGAACAACTCCGAAGCGCGGCCGGAGTAAGGGGTCCGGAAAGTTTGCCGCAGAACCACTTCGTAGTAGTCGCCGCGGCGCATGCCCTCCCGCACGGTCTCCACGTTTGCCATGTATTCGGCGGGTGTATGATCCGACGCAATCGGCCCCGGCTCGCGATAAGGAGGCGGCGTCACCGGCGCGGCGGCGCGCTCAAGACCCGCGGTGAAGATTCCGTTCCATTCGAAATCGTACTGAAAGCGCTCGATCTGCTCGCGCTTGCGATCCATAAAATAGATGTCGTCGCACAGGAACAGATGGAGGTCTTTTCTGGTTTCGCGCGGCAGTCTCATCCGTATCGGCTCGAACTGAAACAGCAGGTCGTAACCGAATGCGCCGACAAACGAAAGACGCGAATCGTTCTCGTTACGAAACTCGCGAGTCAGCGCGCGCAGGACGGAGAACACCGACGGTTGCTTACTGCGTTCCTCTTCGGAAAACAGTGCGGGCATTAGCTTCAGCGTTCCGCGAAGGACGCCTCCCGAGAGCTCGAAGTTTTCCCAGCACGGTTGTCCGGCGAGCACCGGATGCAACATCTGGTTGATCCGTTCGCCGCGTTCGTTCAGCGGACGGAACTCCACGTCCCGCTGGAACGAGACCAGCTCAAGCGACGGCCGGGTGGAAACGATGTCCCATCGCGAATACCGCCCTGGAAATTCGTAGCCCGAAGAAAGGTAGACTCCTCGCACGGAATCCAGTTCTCGAAGCAGCCGGCGGAGACCTTTGCGATAGCTCGTTTTCGACGCATGACGGATGACGTTGATGCCGTGCGGGGTGGAATAGCGGAGTTCGCGCATACAACTGGCGGAAATGATGCCGGAAGCATCAGAATAACATTCGCGCCGGAAGAAAGACCAGGTTATCGAGCTCGAGGGGGTTGACTGGCACCGTCAACTTAAGCGCTGAATTCCGTAGCGCTTAAGTTGAGCGGCAAGACAGGATTGTGTGCTAATGAGCAGCCGAGAGAAGCGCTTTTGGCCGCGCGATCGTCACGTTGGAAGCGCTCGTTCCGGGCGCCGCACTCTCTTTCTTAGTGGTGAATTGCTGGGGACCCGGAGAATTGTCATCATCCGCGCTGAATCTCACCGGAACCGCGGCGTCGTGCGTGAACCAGTATTCTCCCGCCGGAAGAGTGACCGGCGAAGCCAGAGTGTAGACCATCCTGAAAATCGGATCGGTGGCTCCATCGGAAAACACGCGCTTGTAAGTTGTGTCGGAGAACGCAAACGTTCCGGCCGTCCGATCGCTCGAGAACACATCGCCGACGAAACTTCCAGTCTCTTTGGGCAAATCTTGCCTTCCGGATACATTCGAGTAGATATTCATCCGGTATGTGAAATTTGGATCCGAGGGATTGAAGCGAAGTTCGGCAGTCCCGTTCGGGTCGAAGTAGCCGATTATCTGGGTGAACGTGGTGCTTGAAGTCAGCTTGAAATATCCGGCAAACACCGCGGGCAAATAGTTGGACATACAGTAAGCTTCGTACAGGCCGGCCTTGTTGGCGTCCCGAACCGCCTTGTCGCTGTTGTCGTAGTAATTCGTTCTGCCGAATGAGATGGGCGGAGCGACGGGAACGGTGTTGGTCTCCATGCCGTTGTTGTCATAAACGACGCTCGCCCCGTTCTTCAAAGTCAATGCTAAACCTGCGGTTGGAGTCGTGGCATCGGTTACTTCCAACTGAGTAGTCCACGCCTTATAGCCGACCGGACCCCACGTTCTCTGATCTTCGTGGCGATATGCCACCGGCGAGTTAAGACCCGACAGGTTGTCTTTCATCTGACCGTTCACCCCCACCTTGCCGCCGGTCAAAACGAAGTAAAAGCCATTTGGCTGGACTGGAACGGTGACGGCATTTTGCGAGACGGAGCTACCCACGGACACCGCAAGTGAAACATCTCCGGTGACGCGATCGTATGGAGCCTGGAAATTGAGCTGATACAGACCAGTTAGGCCAGGCGTCAACCCGGCGAAGGTCACCGTTGCCGGATTTCCGTTCACCGAAACCGAAACAGGGTCCATGACTTTCTGTAAACCATCGCCTGAACCGGAAGGTGCGCCCGCCACGGCGGCCGGACTGGTGGCTCCAAGACTATTGAGATAGAGCACATACCTGGAGCCCGAGGTTACAGGATTGGCCTTCGTGACCAGCGAAGCATCCGCTGTCTGCAGGATCGCCGTACCCGTCCCGCCGTCGCCGATGCTGAACAGTCGCGGAGCGCGCGATGTCAGCGTGATTGAATCCGTGTTGCTGGCGCCCGCCGAGCGCACCCTGATCTGGACCGCCTGGCCCGTTAAGTTATACGGCAGTTGCGCGTTAAGTTGTCCAGGGGAAGCGAAATACAGAGGAAGCGGAGTGATGGTCTCGCCATCGATCACTTCCACGGTTGCTCCACCGAGTGAAGTAGGCAGCGGCAGCGTGGAGGCGGCCTCTTTAGAACTGGCGAGATTGTCGCCGAAGATGCTGATGATTGCGCCCGGAGCAAAGACGCGTGAGTAGTCCGCCGCGTTCACCGTGCCATTGGCGCGTATCACGGGCGCTTCGGATTGCGCCCATGCACAAGTGGACAATCCGGCAAGAACCGAAACAAGTAATTGGGATGTTTTCATATAGGTTTCTCTCGCGGTTACGGTCTGGTCGGGCTAATGGGTGGCCGTCCCGGAGTAATAC
>JALYXS010000128.1 GCA_030946965.1 Acidobacteriota bacterium | reverse complement strand
TCGTATTTGTTCCGCGAAAAGACGATGTATCGGGGCAAGGAAATCCGCGTTCATGACGAGATATTCGTTTTCGCGTCGGACCACTTGGGCGGCCAGGGATTGGTCGCGAGAGGGGTTGTGATGGCGGTTGACCACGGACCGGGTACAAGAGTGAGCATAAAGGTGAGACGCACTGACCTGGACGACGACCAGCCTCAGACAGAAATCGCTCGCAAACTGTATCGACAGGCGACCAACAAGATATCCGGTATCTCGGACGAGGCAGCTAAGTTTTTGAATACTTACTTCTTAGGAAGAAGGACCCGGACCCAAGAAGCCGGAGCGCCGCTCTACCTGCCTCAGCGTCGCCCCGGCTCCTACAAATAGCTGCTACTTTGCGTTAAACTGCCAACGCAATAGCCCACGGGGCTTTGGCCAACGCATTTAGCGGATTGGTCATACGTTTCTGCTGAATGCCTGAGTGGTGGCGCAGGCGGTTTCGCCTGCGTGTCCGGAATTCGAAGACTTCCTAGTCTAGCGGATTGGTTCTGCTGAATGGCGGCGTGTTGGGCGCGCTTGGACGTTGCCGAGCGTTATGCGGATGAAGGCGAAGCCGAAGCGAAATCTGGAAATCTGGCGGGCGGCATTGGCCGGCTCAAGAAGGGCAGCGCGATCCAACACGTGGCAATCTCCGATCCTCGCGAGCATCTTGACACGGGGCGAAATATTGGATGACCACCGCGATCATGCGGGCGATCTGAACCAGGCACTCGCCGTCTTGCAGCTCAGTCGCGAAGTGATCCGTCAGGAAATCGTTCCGAGATCGGAGCGGCGAATCTTGATGAGTGTATCCGGTATCGATTTTAGACTTCCAGATTGAACTAAATCTTGTAGGTATTTCTGAGATAGGCCGGAGACCTGGCTCGCCTCCTTAATCGTAAGAAACATTTTGTCCGTAGGCGGCAATCGCGCGGGAGTAACCTCCGGTACGGTCGCAACCGAATGATGCTTCGCGGGATTGAGACTTTTTCGATTAGGCATATTTCCTTTCACGGTACATCGACAATACTCCAGTTCAGCGCCAACGGAAGATCTTCAGCGCGATAAAAAAGCAGACCACGAGCCAGCCCGTAACGATCGCCAACTGGGACGAAAGATGCGCCAGCGGAGTGCCCTGCAGCATGTTGGCCCGCAGCGCCTCGATCGCCGCTGTTAACGGCAGCGCGCGAATCATGGGCTGCAGCACGTCCGGATAGCGTTCCGAGGAAAAGAACACGCCGGAAAAAATCCACATCGGCAACATCACCAGGTTCATCAGGCCCGAAGCGCCTTCGATGGTTTTCGCGCGAGATGCGATCAATAATCCAAGCGCGCTGAAGCAGAGTGACGAAATAAGGCAGATCGCCGCCAGATCCCACAGGCCTCCGCGCACCGGTACGCCGAACGCGACCGCGCCAAACCCAACCAGCGCGACCACCTCGATTAGCAGCAGTGAAAGGCGCGCGAGCAGAAAAGAAAAAAGATACTGCGCGCGCGACATGGGGGAGGCAACCAGCCGCTTCAGTAGATTCTTGCGGCGCGCATCGACGATCGAAAACCCGAGAGCCCAGATCCCGCTGCCCATCAGGTTTAAACCGAGAAGACCGGGAATGAGGAAATCGATATATCGCGAGCCGGGCTCATGCACCAGATCGTCCGATGTGCGGAGTGCATTCTTCATGCCGGCGGCGCGTTGCACGGCCCCGTCGAGGGCGAGGCGCGCGCCGCGCGCTTGAGGATTTGTATCGTCGTAACGGTATTTCACGCTACCGTCCGGCATTCCGGTTGCGAGTAACACAATATGGCCGTCGCGCAGGGCCTTGTCTCCCGAAACCCCATCGAACCCCTCAATGGCAAGGGACTTTTCCCGGCGAAGAGTATCGGCCAATGGCGGCCGTAAGGCAACGGCTCCCACTTTCAGCACCTCCGCCGGACGGTTCCGGAACGCGATGCCGAGTCCGGCCGCAAGTAAGATCGGGAAAACGAAAGACCAGAAGACCGCTTCCGGCTCGCGCCAGAATTCCTTAAACCGGACGATGGTCAATTGCACCAGCGGCCGGTCCGAAAACGCGGGGTGCTCACTCATCGCGATCACTCATCCCGCAACCTCCTTCCGGTGAAGGAGACAAAGACGTCCTCGAGCGTGGCCGAATGCGTGCGGAGTTCCGTCACGGGGATTTCGCGCCGCGCCAGTTCAGCCAATAGAGCGGGTACGGTGCGGTGCAGCTCCGTCACTTGCAACTGATAGCCGCCGTTTTGAAGCCGGGCGGCGCGAACGCCTTCGACGGCCTGCAGGATCGCGAGATCGACGGCCGGGCCATCAACCGCGAACTCCACCATGTGCGCCACGCCGATCGAATCGATGAGCTTGCGGGGCGTGTCGAGCGCGATGATCTTGCCGCGATCCATTATGGCGACGCGGTCGCACAGGCGCTCCGCCTCTTCCATGTAATGCGTGGTGAGGATGATGGTGCGCCCGAGTTTCTTCAAGCTTACGATCAATTCCCAAACCTGCCGCCGCGCCTGCGGATCGAGACCCGTCGTCGGCTCGTCCAGAAAGATCAGGTCCGGATCGCCCACCAGCGCGCAAGCCATCGCGACCCGCTGTTTCTGCCCGCCGGAAAGATTGCCGATTCGAGCCTTCCGCTTCTCTTGCAATTCCACCATCGCGATTACATCGGAAACGGAGGCGCCGCGCAGATAGAAACTGCGGAAGAGGCGAATGGTTTCTTCCACCGTGAGCTTTTCGGAAAGCTGCGTCTCCTGAAGCTGGATGCCGAGCCGCAGCCGCAGCGGCCGCGAATCCGTTTTCCAGTGCAATCCGAAAAGTTCCACGTCGCCGGAATCGGGTGCAATCAGGCCCTCGCAAATTTCGATGGTGGTCGTTTTGCCCGCGCCATTTGGGCCAAGCAATCCGAAACACTCGCCCGCCTGAACTTCAAGATCCACGCCATCTACGGCGGCGACTTCCTTGAACGCCTTATGAAGCCCGCGAATTTGCAGCAACGGGCCTGCGGCTGATTGCATTCTCTATTGCATTCTATCTATTGTGGGCAAGAAAGAATTCGAAAAATCGCTCGGCGAATTGGAAGAGCTTCGCCGCGCGCCGGAAACTCCGCTCACCGTGGAAGCGCTGCGCAAAGCTCTGGGCCGCAGGAATAATTATCTGGTTGCGAAAGCCGCTCAGATTGCCGCGCAATTAAAATTGAAAATTCTTCTGCCCGAAATGCGTTCGGCATTCGACCGGTTCTTCCTGGAAGCGGCTAAATCCGATCCGCAGTGCTGGGCCAAAAATGCCATTAGCCACGCTCTCTGGCAGCTGGGCCATGACGATCCCGCGGAGTTTATTCGCGGGCTGGAACACCGGCAAATGGAGCCCGTGTGGGGCGGCCGGCAAGACACGGCCGGAACGCTGCGCGCCAATTGCGCGCAAGCGCTGGTCGCGTGCCAAGTACTGAGCTGCCTCGATATCCTCTCGCTTCTTGTGCCGCCATTGTTCGATAGCGATAAGACCGTGCGCGCGGAAGCGGCGCGGGCCATTGGGCAGTTGGGCCGCCCGGAAGGAGCGCTGCTGCTGCGATTGCGCGCCCTCGCGGGCGACGAGGAACCGGAAGTGCTAGGCGCGTGTTTCTCGGCTCTGCTCGCTATCGAGGGGCGCGCGGGCTTCCCGTTCGTGGCGCGATTTCTCGACAACGCCGGGGACGCGTGCGCGGAAGCCGCCTTGGCGCTGGGGCTGATGCATGAGCCGGAAGTATTCGAAATCCTGAAGGCCCGCTTCGAGCGCGGCCGTTCCTGCGCCGAGGCGCTGCTCTCCGGAATCGCGCTCACGCGCCAGCCGGAAGCTTTGGAATATCTAGTGCGCATGGTCGCATCGGCCGGGCCGGGAGCTAGCGCCGCCCTTGCCGCGCTGGGTTCGATTCCCCTATCCCCGGAAATCCGCGCCCGCTTAGACGCCATGGAGACCTCTAAAAAGTGATACATTGGCGCTCAGGAGAAGTAGATGCCCCAATCATCCAGACGTGATTTCCTGAAGACCGGTGTAGGCGCAACGGTTCTGTCCGGTTTTGCCGGCGCGGGACTCCTGGCAAGCACCAAGCGTTCGGCCACCGACATGGTGACGCTCGGTAGATCGAAAGTGAAAGTGACCCGGCTCGCTTTTGGAACCGGAACGCACGGCGGCCGCGTGCAGCGCGAACTCGGTCAGGAACAGTTCACGCGGCTCGTGCGGCATTCCTACGATCGCGGCATCCGATTTTTTGAAACGGCCGAAAGCTATCACGGCATGCCGGAAATGCTCAACATCGCGCTCAAAGGCATTCCGCGCGACAGCTACCAGTTGATGATGAAATACAGCACGCCGGCCACCGGCGATCCCGCGGCAAAAATCGATGAATTCCGAACTCAGCTAGGCACGGAATACATGGATAT
>JALYXS010000109.1 GCA_030946965.1 Acidobacteriota bacterium | reverse complement strand
CACGCAGGTCCTTCGGAAGGCAGGATCCGCCAAACGCGAAGCCGGGCGTCAGATATGCGGCGGATGCGTTCAGTTTTACGTCGCGGCAGAGCGTCGCCATCACCTCCTTCGCCGGAATTCCGAGCTTCGCGCACACCGTTCCGATCTCGTTTGCAAACCCGATTTTGACGGCGTGGAAACAGTTGCAGGCGTACTTGATCATCTCCGCCGTTCGCAGCGTAACCAGGCATGGCTCGATGCCCAATTTTGCGTAAAGATTGCCTACGCGATGAACGGCTTCAGCATCGTCCCCTCCGACCACCAGTAGCGACGGTTCCAAAAAATCGCGGATCGCAACGCCCTCCCGGAGGAACTCGGGGTTTGAAACCACGGCGTAATTGGACATCGCGCCTAGGGCGGAAACGACGACATCCTGACAGGTCCCCGGAAAGACGGTGCTTCGGACGACGACAATCAGCGGTCTCGATCGAGTGCAAAGATGCGCGGCAATCTCCTCGCAGACACGGCGCAATTGGCCGAGTCCCAGATTGCCGTTCGGCTCCGAAGGCGTGCCAACGCAAATCAGCGCGATATCGGATTGGGCAAGGCTGTCCGGAAGGGACGTGGAAGCGGTTAACAGTCCCGCCGCGGATGTCTCCCGGACGATTTCTTCGAGACCGGGTTCATAAAAAGGCGCTCGCCCCTCGAGTACCTGATTAACTTTGAAAACGTCGCGATCGACCCCAACGACGTGATGGCCGAGTTTCGCGAGACATGCCGCCGTAACGCAGCCGACATAGCCCAAACCAAGAACGGCAATATTTTCAGAAACGGAATTCACCTGCTCAGTATGGCAGTACGGAGATGGGCCACCGGCTAAAAAGCTCGGGCGGCGTATCGCTTTAACAGCGGTAGCCCCCCGAGCGATAGGTGCAAGCTGGCTTTCCGTTAACTGAAGGAGCCGGGATTACCGATTGGACGATCTAAGGCACGATCCATGTGCCGCGATTCTGCCATCCACTATCGAGTCCCGATTGAGTGATCGCTAGCAAAAAGCTATTCTTTAGACCCGCATATTGTGCGCTGAAGGTCAAAGCCAGGTTAAGGTTTAGGGTATTACCCGAACCCGAAGCGGATGAGGCGCCAGCGTTGACGGTGCATTCACTATTGGACAGTGTGCCCGGCACGCCCAAAGGGAGCGGCCCGAGGAAATCGCTACCCGAGTCGTTCAAGAGATAGACAAGATTCCTCGGCCGGTTGTAATCGACCCAACACGTCGATTGCCCGCCGGTGTCGCGGTTAATAACGAACTCGAGAAATCTGAGATCCGCAAAACCGTTAGGGTCGGAACCGGTCAACTGAAAAGTTTGACTCATTCCGGTCCCGGCGTTTGGCGAGACAATGTCGGCGGTCGGGTTCGCGCTTGCACTAGGCGAAGGGGGATTCGGCGTTCCCCCGCCAGACACTGTCCAGGTGCCGCGAGTTTGCCATCCGCTAGCAAGCCCTGAGCCGTCGAGCGCGAGCAGGTAGGTGTTTTTTGCGCCAGCATACGCGGAGTTGAAGCTTACGGCAAAGCTAACTGTCAGGGTGTTGCCCGATACGGAAGCGGACGAAGCGCCGCCGTCAACGGTACACTGGCTGCCCGTTAAAGTTCCAGATGCCCCAGGCGCGAGGGGGCCTTGATACGACGTTCCCGCATCGTTCAATAAATAAAGCGCGTTGTTCGGCCGGTTGTAAGCAATCAGACAGGTATGCGAACCATCGGGCGAGCTATTGATCAGGAGCTCGACAAACGTGAGATTCGCATATCCGGCGGGGTCGGAATACGCCGCCTGGAACGTGTGGCCGGAACCGGCGCCTGAAGCGGGCGATATGGAATCGGCGGTGGGCGGCTGGCTGGATTGAATCGGAGGCGGGGGCGCCTGAGCCTGAGTTACGGTAAACGCCAACCCGGCGATCGTGAAAGTTCCCGTTCTCGGCGTAGACTGAGAATTCGTTCCGACGCTGAATGCAGCGGTGCCATTGCCGGAACCGGAAAGACTCGAAGTAAGGGTTATCCAGCTCGCATTGCTGGTAGCGGTCCAATTGCAGTTTGTTGCGCCGGGCGCGACATTCAGCCCAACGGTCCCACCCCCTCCCGAATAAGCGACGGCTTGCGAACTCGCGCTTAGCGAGTAGTTGCACGGAACGGAACCGCCATCCCCACCCGTGCTGGCGCTGACAGCGCTGCCCGGGGCCGGGGCAATTGCAACACCGGAAGGATAGATGCCAATGCGATTAATGGTGCCGATTACGGAGAGGCCATTGCCATCGATAACCGATGTGGAGTAGGAAGTAGCATTCGTAACTTCGACGCGAGAACCATCCGGCGTCACCGCGATTGAGGTCGGATTGTCTCCGACACCCAGCGTGGCGATAACCGAGTTTGAAGCTAAATCGATCACTGAAACCGAACTGGAATTGCCGTTCGTAACGAACGCCCGCGCTCCGCTCGGCGAGATCGCGATCGAATTGGGGTAATTTTGTACCGGAATACTGTTAAGTAACGTATTCGAGGCCAAGCTCACCACGGAAACGGAATTCGTGCTCTGGTTCGTTGCGTAGGCGTAAGCGCCGTTGGGGCTAATCGCAATGCCAGTCAACCCGCCCCCAACCGGTATGTTCGCAACCACCGTGTTACTTGCTGTGTCGATGACCGAGAGGTCGGTGCCCCACGCGTTGGTCACTAACACCCGCGTACCCGCTGGATTGACGGCTACGCCGGAAGGCCGGGCTCCCACTGGGATATTGGTAATCACGGAGCTAGCTCCAGTGTTGATAACGGAGACGTTGTTCGACGCTTGGTTGACGACGTAGGCGCGCGAACCGTTCGGGGTGAAGGCCACAGCCACCGGAGTAGCCCCGACGTTGATCGTTCCAGCCACGTTGTTGGTGGCAGTGCTGATCACCTCTACCTGATTTATGCTTTGCGCCGTGATGTAGACCAGCAATCCGTTCGGGGAGGCAGCCACGCCGGTGAGGCTGCCATTAATCACCGGGTTGGCTACTACCGAATTGTTGGCAACGTTGACGACGGCCATGGAGCTGCTCCCAAGACTGGCAACATAAGCGAACGGTTGGCCGAAAGATACCGCGGGAAGGAAAGATGCGGCAAGTATTAGAACAAGAACCAAATTTGGAGAAGTGTTCCAAGAGAAAGCTTTAGCACGTTTGTATGATTGCATTCATTGTACCTTTATAGTATTGGATTTAAGATAGTTAAGTACTTACAGCCGATTTTGAGATGCGAGACGAATCTCCTGCCGCGCCATCCCAAAGGGACCCAGGGACACCACTGCTTAGGCGCAAACACAGCCTCAGCAGGCTGGCGCAAGCGCCGGAATTAATTCCGCGCGATCCACTCGATGTGTGATGACCCGCACAGAACCAAATAATGAATGAATTCTAATTATTCAATAAGAATCGTCCAAGCGTCAAGCCAAAACTGCATTTTTTGGTAATTTTTTTTTCAAGGCGTTTAAACTCACAAAAGCATAATGTTTATTGGGTTTTCTGCCGATTGTTCGCTTGCACACGTAAACCATCCGGTCCGGTTGCAACCTGAAATATATGGATTTTCATAGGTCGTTCGCAGTAAACGTGTTCCCTTTCTAAACTCCTAGAACCCAAAACGGCTACAACCGCACGATTCCTCTCACAATTGGTGTCCAAAACCCGAAGAAGGCCTTGACTCAAGGGTGAATACAATCCAAAATCTTAGCCAGAACGCCGAGCACGCTACTTAAGCCGCTTGCGTCATACGGAGGATCTAAAAGTGATGAATCAACCAAAACTAGCGCTTTTCACAATGGCGCTATCGGTATTTTTACCTGTGGCGGCTCATGCCAGCTTCCTTACGGGAACAACCCCAACCTTTGCCGGCGGGCCATCGGTTTTACCCGGAAATGCATCGGGGAGCGCGGCTGGTACCTTATTGGCATCTAATGCCGCGCCATACTCATTCGCCACAACCGGTGGCACGACCAGTGGCACTTTGACGAGCGCGGTTTTCCAGAACCCGAGCGGAACATTGGACTTTTATTACCAAGTTGCGAATTCGGGTAGCTCCGCTAGCGCGATTGCCCGCGAATCGAACACGAGCTTCACCGGCTTCGCAACGCAAACTGGTTTTCGCACGGATGGAGGCGGCCTCGCTGGTGCACTCTTTCAGAATGGCTCAGTTCCGCCAGTCACAGCGGATAGCACTGGCAACGTCGTCGGTTTCTCGTTTACGCCCCCCAGCACCGCCAAAATCACACCCGGTTCGGTCTCCAGCGTACTCGTGGTCAGCACCCTCGCGACCTCCTTCACTCTCGGCAATGCCGCTGTGATAGACGGTGGGACTCAGACTGTTAGCGCTTTTCAGCCGACGTCTGGCGTACCGGAGCCGGTTTCCATGATGTTGATGGGCACGGGTCTTCTGGCTCTGGCCGGTATTGGCCGCTTCAAGAAATCGGCTTAGTCGCTTTTCGTCGGGACTGCAGCCCACGCCTCGCCGCTTCTTAACTGGAGTGGCGAGGCGTCACGTAGTTGAACTGCTACATCCTTCAATCGTCTTCGCGCCAGTAGCTCCAACTGGCCAGCGTAATCAGACATACAAATTTTTTGAATATTCACAAAGAAATTCCGTCAAAGCTCTTGACTCTAAGGCGTAAACAATCCAAAATCGACCAGATACGACAAGCTTT
>JALYXS010000096.1 GCA_030946965.1 Acidobacteriota bacterium | reverse complement strand
TCATAGGCCTGATCGAGTAAAACGGGCTTACTTGAAAACGGTATACGGTACCAACATGACATCCACCAGGATTTTGCCATCATCATCGACACGCATATAGCGAACTTGGTAGCTCACGGTTTTGTTCGCCGGGTTGTAGGCACTATAGAGGAAGAGTGACACATCCTTGTCCAGAATGAGAGAGTCTGCTCGAGGCGCAACTTTCGGCTGGGAACCCACTTCGCATAATACGTCTCCGTGACCTTAACGCTGGAATGCCCAAGAAGCCGCGAAACATCGTCAAGCTGAAAGCCTGCCAGCAGCTTGCGAACGGCGAACGTGTCCCTCAGCCGATGGGGGCGACAGTCCGAAACGCCACACCTAGTGCCTAGTGCTTTCATCCGTTCGTATACTTCGTTTGCAAGATACGCCGGATTCTTGCTCGAACCATAAAAGAACGGCATTTTGGGTGAAAGCCAGTCACAGGCATCGATGGCAAGCTTCAGCCGATCCGGCAGGTACGCTTCAATAGGCTTCGGCTTCTCCGTCTTCCTCTGTTTTTGCGGGATATAGGTGTACACCCACAGATGCTCGCCTTTAACCGCGATTACCGGGTTGTAGCGGATTGCGTCCCCGACGCGCATACCCGTTTCTAGCATCAGTTCCAAAAGGAGCCGGAATGTTTTCGGATACCGGGCGTACGCATGCGTGCCGCCGTTGAGCTTGAGTGCTTCCTTCAGGATTTTCTCAACCTCCTCGTCGGAGTACGGTTCTTTCTGGTCGTAAACAGCGCGATGAGCCCTCACGCGATCAGCAAGGGGTTCGGTGATCCATCCGCGGCGCAAAGCGTCCCGCAGAAAGCAACGAAGTTTCGCCACCACTGTCGACTTGGATGTGTCCGCGAGATCGGGAAGTCCCTCGACCTTGAACGTCTCGATAAGATCTACATTCAGTTCACGCATCGAGTAAACGCCGTGACGCGCGCAGTATTCCTGAAGCCTCCCAAGGTGCAGTTCGTATTGGCCATACGTCCTTTCGCCAAGTTCATGCTTATACGAGGCGAGGTACTTCCGGATACACTCCTCGATTGTCGGCCCTTCTGCTTGCTTCTTCTTGTCGGCAGACATCAGCGCCCCGAGAATAGCCTCTGCGGTTTTCAGATCACGTGTGCCGGTGCTCTGGCGTGGAATGTCTACAGTCGCTGTGCGACCGGCTGCCCAGATCGGACAGTCGCAATCCATGAACGCGGCCTTCCGCCGTGCGGGCAATTTCAGCTTGTGGCCCTGCAATCGGACGAGTGCCGCCGAAAGAGATAAGGCGCTTTCGGGGCTGGCATGACGACCGATTGTACCAATGATTAGTACAACGGATCCACTGGTCATTGCAAGCTGCTCATTCTTAGGAATTTGGCTCCCCGGCATGGATTCGAACCACGATTCACGGCTCCAAAGGCCGCTGTCCTACCATTAGACGACCGGGGATTGAGAAGGAAAACTTCTCGTTACAGTGTAGCGTAATCGCTCGTTTACCCTCTCCGCGCGTCCCCCGATACACTCGCTATATGCGCCGTTTCCGTCCAAAAAGCACTTGCCTTTTTTTTCTTGTGTTGCTGGCCCTCGCCTCAAGTTCGCTTGCCCAGTCCACGGACGAATCGATTCGCCGCGTGCTGCGCGACCAAGTTGCGGCCTGGAACCGGGGAGACGCCGCCGCGTTTATGCGAGGTTACGATAATTCCATCCGCACCACATTCGTCGGAAAAGAAGTAACGCGCGGTTATGCGAAAGTGCTCGCTCGCTACCGCGAACGCTATCCCACAAAAGACAACATGGGCACGCTCGCGTTTCCGGATCTCGAAATCACTCCGTTAGACGATCGATACGCCTCGGTACTGGGGCGCTACCACCTTTCGCGGAGTGCGGCCGCCGGCGGCGCGGCGCAGGGAATCTTCACCTTGCTCTTCGAAAAAACCCAGGCCGGGTGGAAGATTATCCTGGACCACACCAGTTAGAACGCCGGCACGTCCACCCAGCACCGCTTGCGCCAGGATTCCATCCCTTTCTCCGCGAGCTGCACGCCCTTGGCGGCCTCGAGCAAATTCCACGGAAACGCCGCGCCTTCCACTACGTGCAGCAGAAACAGTTCCCACTGCCGTTTAAAAGCGTTCTCGAACGGCATCTGCTCGGGCACTTTCTGCCATTGATCGAAGTAGTTCAGAGGACTTTCAATGTCCGGATTCCACACTGGCCGCGGCGTCGCCCCATATGGCTGAATCCAGCAATTTCGCAAGCCGGCCACCGCCGATCCTCTGGTCCCTTCCACTTGGATTGTCAGCAGATCGTCGCGCCGCACGCGCACGCACCACGAGGAATTGAAGTGCGCGATCACGCCATTTTCCAGTTCGAACGTGGCGTACGCGGAATCGTCGGCGGAAGCCTCATAGCGATTTCCCGCTTCGTCCCAACGCGCCGGGATGTGTGTCGCGCCCAGGCACGAAACCGATTTCACCTGTCCGAACAGATTATCGAGCACGTAACGCCAGTGGCAGAGCATATCCACGATGATGCCACCGCCGTCTTCCTTGCGATAGTTCCAGGAAGGGCGCTGGCCGGGGATCACGTCCCCTTCGAAAACCCAGTATCCGAATTCGCCGCGAACGGAAAATATTTTGCCGAAAAATCCGAGATCGCGCAGCGCTTTCAACTTTAATAAGCCGGGCAGCCAAAGTTTATCCTGTACGACGCCATGTTTCACGCCGGCCGCTTGGGCCGCGCGATAAAGATCCATCGCTACTTCGAGCGTATCCGCGACCGGCTTTTCGCAGTAGACATGCTTGCCCGCTTCAATCGCTTTCCGAACGGCTTCGGAGCGCCGGTCCGTAGTCTGCGCATCGAAGTAGATAGAGTACATGTCATCTTGAAGCGCCCCGTGCAGATTTGTCGTCCAGGGGAGTCCATCGAATTCCGACGCGATCGCCGCCAGCTTAGCCGCGTTACGCCCTACCAGCAGCGGGCGCGGCATAATGATCTCCCCATTAGCGGTGGGGACGCCGCCTTGCCGGATTATGGCGTGGATCGATCGCCGCAGGTGTTGATTCAGCCCCATGCGCCCAGTGACGCCGTTCATCACGATCCCGATGCTGTGAACTTTCGGTTGGCTCATTTGACAGTACACTGCGGGCGCGCGCCTTCGGGCAGAGGTGGAACATCCACGCCGGCGGGCGGCAAGGTACCATCGAGTTCCTGGCGCCAGTGCGCGACGTCGCCCGCCGGACCGTAGCAGTACATCATCCGGCATGGCGTCTCACCCACGTTGGTCAACTGATGAAAAACTTGCGGCGGAATGAAAACCGCTTGCCCCGCGTGTATCGTCGCGCGCTCTTCGCCAAGGCACATCTCGGCGGTTCCCTCGATAATAAAATAGATCTCCTCCTGCTCCTGATTGTGCCAGGGCACCTGTCCGCCACCCGGTTCCAACGTGACATAGCCCATCGAGAAATTGGCGGCTTGAATTGGGCTCATGCCGCCCACCAGGTTCTGCGTGCGCCGCCGTGCCGGATACACGCGTCCGCGGATTTCAGCAAGGTCGGCGATTATCATATGGCTCATTGGGACCGCTCCAAAAGGTGAGATATTTATCTTGGATCACGCGCAGCACGTATAGAGCGAGCTCACGCGCATGATAGTCGCCCCACATGCATGCCTCGCCCACCCAACCGTTGGGCCGATGATAAACTGCGTGCAAAATCAGCCCTTGGTGCTTAGAATCGGCGCTCAAGTAAGGCTCGGCGAACAGACTTTTGCAAATGCCGAGCCCGGCTTGCCAGTAACGCTTTTCTCCGGTCTTGCGGCCCAGGCGCAGCAGGCCTTGCGCGGCAATCGCGGCGGCGGAACTATCGACTGGCTCGAATAGGTTAAACGGTTCGGCGGGCCTGCTTCGCCAATCGCCGAGCTTATCTAGACCGGGCGCGCCCGTATCCCAATACGGAATCCCGTCGGCGGCGCTGTTCTCAATGTAGAAGTCGCAAGCCGCTTCCGCCGCGCGGCGTAAAGTGGCGGCAACGGCATCGCTACCGGCGACGGTATCGAAAAATTCGAGCAGTTCCGTGAAGCCGCACATGGCCCAGGCAAGGCCGCGGGTCCACGTGCTGAAGGGCGAGTAACCCTGCTGCGAACTGGGGCAGCGGTAATTGCCGTCGTTCGGATTGAAGATGCTCTCATGCGCCACGCGGCCGCGCACATCGTAAATATCGCGGCCTTCACCGTAGTAAACCGAGTAGCGCGCCGTAGCCTCCGCGTGTTGAATGAGCCGGTCGAGCAGCGAAATCCGCCGGTCGTTTTCTCCAGACAACGCGTGCCCGAGGCGATGAGCGATCGCCAGCGCGCGGAGGGTGCGAATGGTATCGACAAACAACGATTGCGGCCCATTGAACGAGTAGATGAACCCGCCCCCGCCCGCGATGGGCGACCACCGCGCGGCCTGCACGGCGCCGGAACATTTTAGCGCGAGTTCGTAGAATCGGCGTTCCCAGGCGTTTTCGGGAATGCGGCCTTCGTCCATGAGGCGCAATAGATTTCCGTATGTACTGACGTTGTTGAAGCCGTGATCGTGGACGCCGGTGTGCGTGACGTGCGGCGCCATGAAAGCTACCGTGCGCTCGCGCCCACTTTCGAGAAACTCGCTTTCGCCGGTGGCATCGAACTGCAATATGGCCGATCCGAACTGGAACCCCTGCGTCCATTCGGTCCAGCCGCGACTGGTATAGCGGCCGTTTATGGTGAAGACTGGCGCACCTGCCGAAGGCTTCCAAGACGCATCGAGGCCGCGGATCTTCGCGGCGGAGAGTTGAAAAAAAGTTTGGAGGGCGGGGGCGAGAGCCGCGGGCGTGAGGTCGTTATCGATCTTCATGAGTGGACGGCGGCGGCAGGCTTCGCAATTGCGTTTATTTCCCCTTGTTCCGAAATCTATAATCATCGGCGTGCTCGGCCACAAGATCCCAGGAGTCGGCGACCTTCCCAATAATCAACCGCAATGTAGCCTGAGAGCGAAACCAATTTCGATGACTAGCGCCCGTCTTTGTAGATTCGTCATATGCTTGCC
>JALYXS010000094.1 GCA_030946965.1 Acidobacteriota bacterium | reverse complement strand
GCGGCGAAAGTGAAGACCCACCCAACTTTGAACACCCCGCGATGCCGCGTCTTGCGGAGTGCTCCGACCGTCTTCAACCACCCGAACACTTCCTCAATTCGTTTTCGCTTTCGCTGGCTTACTGGATAGCCCGCATGCCGCGTCGTGCGGGAATCGATGGCACTCCCCCCGGGGCGCTTATCATTTTGCGACACGTGCGGAGTTACATTCATGTGCCGCATCTCTTTCACGAAATCCTGGGTGTCGTATCCCTTGTCCGCCGCCAATGTAACGCGATCCGTGCCTTCGATCCGCTCAGCCATCAGCGTCGCCGCATCCCGCTCGACTGTTCCGCTGCACTGCCGCAGTTCCGTATCCACCACCAGACCGTTACGGTTCTCGATCAGCACGTTCCCGCAGTAGGCTAACTTCGCTTCGTGTCCGCCACTCTTGCGGCCAGCCGCGCATCCGGATCGGTTGTCGACGCAGGCGTGGCATTGCCGCGCTTTTCCCCGTGAAAGTCGATGGCTGGATTGCCCGGATCGTCCGAGGGCGGCCCGGCCTCCCCATCTTGCCGCTGGAAACTCTTGTGGCTCGCCCAGGCTTCAATCAGCGTTCCATCCACGCTGAAATGCTCGTCCGATAACAAATCCGCTTCCCCGGCCTGCTTCAGCACTCCCCGGAAAAATCGCTCCGCGATATCCCCTTCCAGCAGCCGGTCCCGATTCTTGCTGAATACGGTCGGCACCCACACCGGCTCATCCAGGTTCAGTCCCACAAACCACCGGAACAACAGGTTGTATTCCAACTGCTCCATCAACAATCGTTCGCTGCGCACCGTGTAAAGCACCTGCAATAACAGCGCGCGTAACAGCTTCTCCGGCGCGATGGAGGGCCGGCCCGTGCCTGAATACATCGCGCTGAATTTCCTCGATAGTTCCTTCAACGCCCGATCCACCATGCCTCGGATCGGACGTAACGGGTGATCCGCCGGCACTCGCTCCTCGGGTGACAAGTAGCTGTACATTGCGCTCTGTTGGTGATCCGGTCCGCGCATAAAAGTTATAAACATAAAGACGTGTTTATGTTTCGGATGGTAACTGTCAAATCGACTTTTTCATCATCCTGTTAAATAACCCGTCACGCCTTCGGTTTCCCGTCGCTCCACCAATTCTCTATCGACATTCGATACCGCGAATATAAATACGAAGTCACCAATAGCAAGACGCCGAGCGCGGCAAAGGCCAACACCCGGTAGATCCTCACCAGCAGCCATACGTCGTACAGATAGAGTTTCACCACCACGACGCCGATCAATCCCAGTCCGCCGATCCGATTCGCGGCCGTGCGTGTCAACACTCCGGCCGTAACCAGAAGCACGGCATAAACAGCCATCAGAATCGAGATCGAAGCGCTTTCCACGCTCTGCAAGCTCTCGCGCGCCGCAATCCGTCCCGCCCAGCTCAGCACTTCTAGAATCAGTCCCCAAAGCATCACCATGTGTCCAGCCGCGTATGTGCCTAGCGACCGCGCGCCCCCGGCCAGCCACCTCGACGAAAGCCATAAACTGACTGCCACGGTAGCAAAAGTCAGGAACCGCAACCCTGTCCCATATGCTTGCGAATCGAAACATGCCAAGCGAATTAAAATCAGTGCGAATACCGCAAGCGCGGCAAACGCATACTTGCGGGCTCCCGCTTGTCTTCCAATCCATGCGATGGCCGCTGCCTCCAACGCCCAAGCCATCGTGATTCGGAAACCGGTGAACTGGATCGGAACCGCAAGAATCAGGAAGGCAGACCCCACTCCAGCCGCTATCCATTTTGCATCGCCGGCGCGCGCCAGGTATGCCACCGCGAAGTGCGCTATCGAGAGCGCCACGGCAATCGCACCCAGGTATTCATGATGCTCCACCCGCAGTAAGCCGAATATTATGCCAAAGTACGCAGCGGCGTTCAGCGGTAGCAGTACGTAATCCTCGCGCATCAAGGCGGCCTTGCTAATCGCGGCGCGCCACGGAATCCAACCGAGAAACAGTAGAAACGCGCACGTCGGCGGAACAGTGAGCGCGGTGAGCGGGTGCGGCGGAAATTGCAGCCTCCACACCCAATACGAGAGCCAGAACGATGCCCACGCAACCAGAGTCGTTCGCGGCCACTGCCGCCGGTCCGCGATTCCCAGTCCCGCGGCCGCGACCGCCACCGCCAACACCGGATACGGCCCAACGGTATCTTTCCAAAACACGGCAATCCCGGCATTCACGGCAATCTGCGCGGCGAACACAATCCAGCGGATCCGCGAACTGGCAAACAAGCCGTAGAAAATAATCGCGAACAAAGTCGCGACCGGTTGTTTCGAAACAAGCTTTGAGGTATCGAAATTCCGGCCTGTCCACGTTGCGAACAAATAGGTCGTCGCAATTCCCGCCAGCCATTCGAGTCCCGGCCACACGCGAATGCGCGCGATCGCAAGCGCGCCGATATTCAATAGCAGTAAATAGCTGAAGAAAAACCAAGGCCGGTCGCGCCCCGCGGTTAACAAGAACGGGGTCGCATACCCGCCGAATAACCCTACGGCCGCGATGGCCGCCGCATCGTAGCGCCAGGCCAAAGCTCCCGCGAGAGCAGTTGTAAGCGCCATGACCGCGAACGCCGGACCAACGGACACCAGATGGTAGAACCCATAAGCCGCGTATGCCGAAAGATACAGGATCGCGATGCCGGCGCCGGAAATACCTTGAGCAAAAACTCCCTGATTGCGTTTCCAGAGAATGTCCGCCGCGCCGAGCGCCGCCATCCCCGCCAAAATCCCCAGCAGGACGCGACCGGTTTCTCCTATCCACCGGCTGTCGATCGCGTATTTGAAGAAAAACCCGGCGCCCAAAACCAGCGTGATCGCGCCGATGCGATTGATCCACGTCAGCCCGAGCCGCGTTTCGAATTGCGTTCGTGTCGGAGAAGTGGGTCTTGGAAGAGCATGCCCGGGCAATGGAACCTCAACCGGCGTAACAACTGGCGTAACAACCGGCGTTACAGCCGGAGGAACCACCGATGGCGCGATTGCCATCGCCTGCTCGATTCGCCAAAGCCTCCGCGTTAAATCCGCCTGCTGCTCCTGAAGGCGCGCAATCGCCTGAGCCAGGTCCTCTAATCGCTCATCGCCGGGAGAGTCCATTCACGCCCAGCTAGCGGACTTCCGCGACCAGATCTCCCGTTTGCCGGAGCAAGTTGTATCGCGCCTTCTCCGCCGTGAACTGAGCGTCGAAAAACGCGATCCACTTCTCGTCTTCCGTGAAACGCGCCTCTTCCACCTGCCGCAGCGACGCCCGCCCTTCCTGCATTTGCGCTAATACGATCGACAAACTTCCGCGCGCCAAATCCAGATCCGCCTTAGCCACCGACCGCGCCATCTCCGCCCGGTCGATATCCTGATAGCTCTTGTGAACATCGAGCGAAATCCGGTTTCGGAAAGCATTCATCTCGATCCGTAGATGCGCCGAGTCGCCTTCCGCCTGTCGCGTCAATGCATTCACCGCCGGCCCGGGCATCACCGGCAACTGGAATGAAAACCCAATCTGCCCGTTGTTGTGTTGAAACTTGCTGTAATACTCGTCGTAGTGGTTGAATTTGGTAAAGAATCCGTATTGCGCCACCAGATCGATTCGCGGGTTCTTCGCGGCCTTGTCCGAGCGGATTTCGAGCCCCTTGGCAATCAGGGCCGATTCGAGCCGTTTCAATTCCTTATTGGACGCAAGCGCCGTCTCCACCGCCGCCTGCTCCGTCGCCGGTGTCTTCGGCATTGCCCGATCCTCGCTCACCGCTTGAACCCGGTCTTCGGCCGTGTAGCCCAAAACCATCGCTAAAGACCTCTCGGCGAAATCCCGGTCCGCAAGCAGCGATTCGGCCCGCTGTCTAGCCTTTAGAACTTCGAGTTTCGCCCGATCGCTCTCAATCGGCAGCTCCCGGCCCTCCTGCACGCGTCCCCGCACCGTATCCAAGACCTTGGCAAGGCTGTCCACCTGTTTCGAAACCATCGCGCTAAGCCGTGCCGCGCGGTCGGCATCGAGATACAACGAAGCCGTCCGGTAAGCGGCGTCTTCCCGTTTCGAAGAAGTCGCGAACCCGGCTCCGCGGGCGTTTTCCCGCGCCTGCGCCACTAAATAACTCTGCTGTTTGTTATAGACAAATTGCGAGGCGCGCGCCTGAACCACCGACGGGCCGGCGCCTTCGCTGCTGAACGGGAATCCATTGTTATAAGCGAGACCGCTGCCGATGCCGATGCGAGGCGAAAACGGATCCTTCGTAATCCGCACCGCCTGAATTACCTTCTGCTCATCCAGGCGAGCCAGCGCGATGTCGGGACTGTCCTTCAGCGCGCGATCGACCGCCTCCTGCAGCGTGAGCGTGTACACCTCGGCCTGCAAGCCAAACGCAAGTATGAAAATCCCGAAAAACCGCTCCATATAGAGGTTATTGTACGTGCCGCCGGTTCAACACTCGAACACCCCGGGATTTGACACGTTAAGATACTTCCCATGGAGAACTTCCGCGAATTCAATGCCGGCCCCGATCCGTTCGGCCGCACTTGGCACGTCCTCTTCAAATGGCTTCAAACGGCAATTTCCTTGCGTCACAGCGATACCGTCGACGTGAAGTTCGTTCTGTCGGATGGGCCGTCAGAATTGCAGAAGACCGTCTCGATGCCCCACATCGATCTTCTCGATATCTCCAAGAAGAGCGGACGGAAAATGTCGGATTCCTGGTGCTCCCGATTGGGAATGCTGCATCTGAGACACGTGATCGAATCGGGCGAGGACATGGAGAAAGACATGATTACGCCCTCTCCCGGCGAACTCGCCGCCTATGATTTGAAATACCGGAAATGGGCCGAGGATCAGGTCCGTACAAAGCGGGGAGCGGCTTAAAGCAGCCGCAAAACACGAACCCCCGTGGATCCCAACATTCACGGGTCCCACGGGGGAAGGTAGCCTAATTGAAACCTGAGGCAGTATGCTTCACGCGAAGCGACCGATCCACAGGAACTGGGCCCCGTCACTGACTAACGGGCGCCAACAACGTTAGAACGGTCGACTCAACAGTCGGCCACCTCGCGCGGTCTACTACAATCATTCATTTTTTTGGACCACCTCCTTTTTCAGTGATATCTAAAATTTACTTCGCTATTAGATTCCTTGTCAAGACCGATTCAAAGCAAAAAGTAAAGTTATGATGCCTTGGTGAACTTCTATACCCTGATCGGAGTGCCGTGCTCGTTCAGGATACTCGCCGGGTTTCTGCTCACGGGCTTTCTGCTCGCCATTCCGGGCGCGCTGCTTCCGATCTGGGGCTATCACATCGAGACGGATTATTCCGCGATCGGGCTGTATTTCTTATGTTTCAGCATCGGCCTATTAGGCGCGGCCGAAGCCAAGCCCCGCATTCCCGGCTTCCGTCCAACGGGGGCAGTTCTAGCCTCCGCGTGCGCGATTGCCTGCGGCGGACTGGTCCTGCTCGCGGCAAACCCTTCCCCGTTTTGGATGGTTTCCTGGAGAATGTTCGGCTTTCTCGTAATCGGGGCTGCCGCCGGATTCGTAAACGCGGGTCTGATGGGCGCGCTTGCGCCAATGTATGCGCGCGATGCTGCCGCAACGGTCACGGTGGCAGGCGTGTTTTTCGGACTGGGATGTCTGGTTTCGGCCCTGTTCGGAGTCGCGGCGTATTATGCGGACTTGGGTTCGCGTATTCTAATTTGGAGCGTGGCCATTCCAGTCTGTCTCGGGCTGCTTTATTTCCGCGCCGGGTTCTCGACCCCGTTCTCCACCCCCGACGCGGTAGGAGCCGTCACGGTTACGAAGGCAATTGCTGAATTCCGCGGCCCGGCCGCCGTGCTCCCGGTGTTGTTATTGCTCCTGCAATCCGCCAATGAATGGTCTATCGGCGGGTGGCTGCCGCTATTTCTGATTCACCGCATTGGGATCAGCCCCGAGTCCTCTCTGAGCTTCTTGAGCGCGTACTGGCTGTTTCTGCTTGCCGGACGGGTCACGGCATTCCGCTTCTCGATTCACCAACGCAGTCCCGGGCAAACCCTTTTCCTTATCGCTTGGGCGGCGCTCTTTGGTTGCGCCATCCTGCTGAAGACCGATAATCGGTTTGGCGCCTGGGCCGGTACTCTCTTGGTGAGCGCGGGATTCGCGGCGATTTCGCCGCTGATTGCCGGGAGAATCGGAACCTGTTTCCCGGACTATCCTCCTGGATTCTTTAATGGCGTCTTCGCATTTGCTCTTGCCGGGGGCTTGCTCGCGAACGCGTTGCTCGGCTGGTTGGCAAATTCCTCGGGCATTTGGGTGGTCGTGGGCATGCCTTTGTGCGGAACGGCGATTGTGTTCGCATTATTGTTAGCAACATGGATAAGCGGCAAACTCGGCAAGAGGGCAGCGGCATGACGCGAATTCTCCCCATCCTCCTTCTCTGGTTTCTATGGCTCCCGCCAATTCAGGGGGCCATCCGGGGCGCCAGGCGCGGACCGCTTCCCGTCCGGATTCGCTCCGCGCTCAACTCCTCTCCCGCCGCGCGCACCGCCTTTTGGGGCATCGAGATCGCGGATCTCGCTAGCGGCAAGAGCCTGTTCCGTCTGAACTCGGACCACTTCTTCGTCCCCGCTTCGAACACCAAAATTTTCACCACGGCCTTGGCGCTCGCCCGGCTTGGTCCGGACTACCGCACCCGCACGTCCGTTGTCCAGGAAGGCCGCGACTTGGTTCTCCGCGGCGGCGGGGATCCCAACCTTTCGGGCCGTTCGTTTCCTTATGAAATGGGAAAGGACCATGGCGATCCTCTCGCCGCCATCGAAAATCTGGCCGATCAGATCGTCGCGCGTGGCGTTCGTCGCGTCGAAGGCAATGTGGTTGGGGACGATTCGGCTTTTGTTTTCGAGCCTTACGCCGAAGGCTGGTCGATACGCGACGCAGTTGACGATTACGGCGCTCCGGTAAGCGCGCTTGCGGTCAACGATAATTCGATCGAGCTTGACGTTACGCCGGCCGCCTCCGAGGGAGCGCCGGCGCGAATCTCATGGAACCCTTCGCTCGCCGTCTTCGACGTCGAAAACGAGATCGTAACCGATAGCCGCGTTGAGAAGCGCGTGCATGTCGATCGTGAACCTGGATCGCGTCACGTGCGCTTGTGGGGCGCGGTGCCGCTATTCGATTCCGTGACGTCGATGTCGCTCGCGGTCGACGATCCCTCCCGATTCGCCGCGCTGGCTTTGATGGACGCGCTGCAACGCCGCGGAGTCGTCGTGAATGGAACCGCCGTCGCGCGTCATTTTTACCCGGGGGCTTATCTTAGCGCGCCATCCGCCAATTCCATTCAGATCGCCGAGCGAGTCTCCCCGCCTTTGATCGAAGATCTTCGTTTAACGGGGAAGGTGAGCCAGAATTTACACGCCGAAATGATCCTTCGCCTCGTCGCGCGCGAACGCACGGGAGTCGGCAGCCGCGTCGCTGGGTTGACTGAACTGCGGCAATTTCTCGACGAAGCCGGAATCGATGCCGATCAATACAACCTGCACGACGGGTCCGGGCTGTCGCGCTTGAATGTGGTGACGCCCACGTCGATTGTCTCCTTGCTGCGGTATATGGGCTTGGGCCAGTCGCGCGAGAACTGGATGAGCGTGTTTGCCGTGGGAGGCGTCGATGGCACGCTTAGCGACCGATTCAATGGAAAACGCGTGCGCGGCCGGATTCAGGCTAAAACCGGCAGCTTGACCCACGTCAGCGCCCTCTCCGGCTACCTCACGCAGCGCGATGGCCGGGTGTTGGTTTTTTCCATCCTGGCGAACAATTTTAACGGCCCCGCTTCCGAGATTCACGGCGTGGCTGATAGAATCTGTAGTTTACTGCTGGAGTGAAACAATGCCCATTTACGAATACAAGTGTGAAGGCTGTGGAAACAAGTTTGAGAAGCTGGTGCGCGGATCGGAAGCCGCCGTGCTGGACTGCCCGGCGTGCGGCGGCAAACATTTGAACCAGGAATATTCGACCTTCGCCGCGCACGCCAACGGCGCGCCCTCCCGCGCGCAAGATAACGCCCCGGCCTGCCCGGGCGGAATGTGCGTCAACCCCGGCATGTGCGGTAGAAATTAGTGGCTGCGCCACTCAACGTGGAGCGGCATCTGGTAGAGCAAGTCCTCACCCCGGAGGCCGTCGAATTCCTCAACCAGCTCTCGGGCCGCTTCGAACCCACCCGCGTCGAGTTGCTCGAAAAGCGTCGCGCGCGCCAGAAGGAAATCGAATCCGGCAAGCTGCCCGATTTTCTTCCCGAAACCGCGTCCATCCGGAACACCGAATGGACCGTAGCGCCCATCCCGCCGGATCTGCAAGACCGCCGCGTCGAAATCACCGGCCCGGTCGATCGCAAGATGATCATCAACGCCCTCAATTCCGGCTCAAGCGTCTTCATGGCCGATTTTGAGGACGCCAATTCACCGACGTGGCGGAACAACATCGAAGGTCAAATCAATCTGCGCGACGCCATCGATCGCAACATTTCGTTCACCGGTCCCGAAGGCAAGAGCTACCGGCTCGGCGATAAGCTTGCGACCCTGATGGTGCGTCCGCGCGGCTGGCATCTTATCGAAAAACATTTCGATGTCGATGGCGAACCCATTTCGGCATCGCTGTTCGATTTCGGCCTCTACTTTTTCCACAACGCCAAAAAGCTCCTGGCTAATGGAAGCGGACCGTATTTCTATCTCCCCAAGCTGGAGAGCCATCGCGAAGCCCGGTTGTGGAACGACGTGTTTCGTTTCGCTCAGGATTATTGCGGCGTTCCTCAAGGGTCCATCCGCGCGACGGTGCTGATTGAAACCATCCTCGGTTCGTTCGAGATGGACGAGATCCTCTATGAGTTGCGGGACCATTCCGCCGGCCTGAACTGCGGGCGGTGGGATTACATTTTCAGTTACATCAAGAAGCTACGAAGCCGGCCGGATTCGATGCTGCCCGACCGCGCTCTTGTGACCATGGAGCGGCATTTTCTGAAGTCGTATGTCGACTTGCTCATCCAGACCTGCCATCGCCGCGGCATTCATGCCATGGGCGGGATGGCGGCGCAAATCCCGATCAAGAACGACCCCGAAGCGAACCAGAAGGCGCTCGAAAAGGTGCGGCAAGACAAGCTGCGCGAAGTGAAAGCCGGGCATGATGGTACGTGGGTGGCGCATCCCGCGCTGGTTGCGGTCGCGAAAGAAGTGTTTGACGCGGGCATGCCGGGGCCGAACCAGCTTTCCGTCAAGCGCGAGGATGTGAGAGTCACGGCGAAGGACTTGCTACAAGCTCCGGAAGGCGAGATCACCGAGCAGGGCCTGCGCTTGAATGTGGACGTTGGCATTCAGTACCTGGAGGCGTGGCTGCGCGGCAGCGGCGCCGTGCCCATCTACAACCTGATGGAAGACGCCGCCACCGCCGAAATCTCCCGCGCGCAGGTGTGGCAATGGGGCCGGCATGGCGCGAAATTGCAAGACGGGCGCGCCGT
>JALYXS010000088.1 GCA_030946965.1 Acidobacteriota bacterium | reverse complement strand
CGTCGACCGTGCCTGTCACCTGGATGAGCGGATCGTTATGGGAGAGTGCCTGGACTTCGGGGACGGGTGCGCGGCCAGCAATCACGAGAGAGCAATGGGGACGGCGGCGGCGGATGAGAGGCAGGATCTCGCGAACGAAATGAGCGATTCCATCGATATTGGGGAGCCACGCCATGGATCCGACGAAGACAAGATCGCCAACGGGAGGAGCGGGCAAGGCGGGTGCGTGAAAGTAGTCGATATCGACGCCGGTGGGGATGCTGGTGACGGTGTCGATTTCGAAAAGACGGCGCATCTCCACCGCGTCGATTTCCGAGACGGCGGCGACATGTTTCGCGGCGCGGCAGAACTTGCGTTCGCAGCGCATCATGCGGCGGGCTTGCAGTCCGAAATAGGCTTTACGGAGCGGCCCGGCGGCGTGCTCGGCGTGACGGCGCCAGATGGTGGATTCGACGTTATGTTGGAAAAGAACGGCGTTCTCTATGTTGGGAATGTTGGGAGCCGACGATAGGAAATCGCACACAATGGCGTCGAACTGCTGGAGAGCGAGAAGCGCGGCGATTTGCCGGCGCATGGCCGCTGAACGGTAGCGGCCCACGGCGAGAGGCAGCGGGGAAAAAACATTTTTGACGGCTTGAGCGTAGAAGCGAGTGGAACCGGCGGGAGGCACGGGGCGGCGGACGGGATAAGCGCGCGAGCAGTATTCGGAAGATCGGGCGAGGCTCTCGGCGTTGCTTTCGGGATACTCACCGCTTTCATAGGCGACGAAATGGACCTCATGACGGAGATGCAGGCGCTTGAGCATTTCGAGGGATCGAATCTGGCCGCCGCGGTTGGTTGGATGGAGAAAATCGGTTTTAACCCAAAGGATTCTCATGCCGGGGCGGGGACGGGCAGATCGGCTTTGAGGTGTTCCCGTTTGCCGGTGATGAAGAGATCTCCCCAATATTGGAGGTTTAGCAGGTTCCAGATACGATCGGTGGCGTCTTCGACGCCCGAACGGTGACGGCCGAGCAGCGACTGGAGCGCGCTCGAATCGATGTAGGAGGCGAGAAGACCGTCTTTCTCGAGAAGGAAATCGTATAGATGGCTGGAAGCGGGATCGAGGAGCCAGGCTTTGACGGGGGTGGGAAAGCCCATCTTCTTGCGATGGATGATTTCGCGGGGGAGCAGATCGGCGACAGCCTCTTTCAGGATGTATTTTGCGACGCCATTGCGGATTTTGAGGCGATCCGGGACCCGGGAGGCAAATTCGACGAAAGGATGATCGAGGAACGGCACGCGGCTCTCGATCGAAGCGGCCATGGACATCTTGTCCTGCTTCATGAGGAGCTTGACGAGATAGGTCTTTTTGTCGGCGAAGAGCATGCGCTCGAGGGAGGAGAGATCGGGGGCGGCGTTCCAATACTGGAGGAAAGTGGTGTAGGGCGAGCCCGGTAAATCGCGCGAAAGGAGCGTAGCTTGTTCTTCGGCGGAGAAAGCGCCGTAGAAGTTGTCGAGATAGAGGGACGGGAGATCTTCGGTGCGCCCGAGAAAGGTGTGTTTCAATTTGCGGCGCAGGCCGGCGTCGAGGAGAGGCGAGTTGGCTATGGCGCCTCGGATGAATTGCCGGATGGGGCCGGGGACATGGCGGTAGCGCTGCATCCACTTCTGATTCGAGAGTTGGAAATTGTAGCGGCCGTAGCCGCCGAAAAGCTCATCGCTGCCTTCCCCGGTGAGAACGACTTTGACGTGTTTCGAAGCGAGCGCGGATACGGCATGGAGGGAAACACTGGACGGCCAGGCGGCGGGCTCGTCCTCGTGCCAGATGAGGCGCGGCAAAGCGTCGAAGAACTCTTGCCGTCCGATGGTGACTTCGCGGTGGTCCGTGCCGATTTGTTGGGCGACCGTTCGGGCGTAGCCCAATTCGCTGAATTGCGTTTCCTTGTAGCCGACCGCGAACGTTTTGACCGGCTCCGGGACCATTTGCCGCATGAGGGCGGCGATGGCACTCGAATCGAGACCGCCGCTGAGAAACATGCCGAGAGGGACGTCGCTCATGAGACGCAGGCGGACGCTCTCTTCGAGCCGGGCGCGGCATTCAGCGATCCACTCGGAGTCGGAACGGGATTCGGGCTCCGTTTCCGTGGGGAGATCCCAGTATTTATGGATTTCAGGTTCGAAGCGGCCGGCAGAGATGCGCAGGAAGTGGCCGGGCAACAGGGTGCGGATGCCCGCAAAGAGCGTTCGCTCGTCAGTGACGTGGCCGAACGTGAGGTATTCGGGGAGGAGCGACTCCTCGACGCGCGGAGAGATCGCCGGATGTTCGAGGAGAGCCTTGATCTCGGACGCGAAGGCGAAGAGATTGGCGTCGCGATAGTAGTAGAGCGGCTTGACGCCGAGGCGGTCGCGGGCGCAGAACAGGGAGCGGGTGTTCTTATCCCAGATGGCGAAGGCGAACATGCCGCGGAAGCGGGAGAGGCAATCGGGGCCGTATTGTTCGAAAGCGTGGAGGATGGTTTCGGTGTCGCAGCGGGTGGTGTAGACGTGGCCGGCGCGTTCTAATTCGGGACGAAGATCCGCGTGGTTGTAAATTTCTCCGTTGTATACGATCGAGAGATTCCGGGCTTCGTTGAACATGGGTTGATGTCCCGCGGAGACGTCGACGATGCTGAGGCGGCGATGGCCCAGAGAGGCCCAGGGATCGCGATAAAAGCCGGAATCGTCCGGACCGCGATGGCGAATGGCATCCGTCATGGCTTCGATAACGGATGGGTTTACGGTTGAAGGCTCCGGCGCGATGAAACCGGCGATCCCGCACATAACGCTAGCGGGTTCTCTGCCAAGGAAACGGTTGCGCTACGGTCGATAGCGCCACGGCGGCGGCGATTTCGGGCCGGGCGGTGTAAGCGAGGGCGGCGATTATGCCGGCCAGGATGGGGAATTGGGACGTATACGCGTTGGTGTTGAACATGCCGCAGAGCGTGAAACTGGTAAGCGAGATCAGGAGACAGAACGCCAGGGTCGAGATGTGGTCGAGCGAAGGAAAAGGCTTCGAGGCCTTCCGCAACGCGATGAGAATGCGGAAGGAGACGAAGAGGGCCAATGAGTAGAAGATTAACGCGGGAATTCCCGTTTCGCTCGCAATCAGGGCGAATATGTTATGCACCGGGTGATAGACGCTGGGCTCTTTGCGGGCAATCGCCAGATCCCAAGCCGCGTTGGCGAATTGTTCCAGGCCTACGCCGAAAACCGGGTGTTGCCGCGTGAGTTCGAGACTGTAAAACAGGAGCAGCTGCCTAGCTTCCGTGGATTCGATGGCGGAATTGGTGATGGCGTCCACGGCCGCTGTCCGGCCGGAAAAGATGGTGGTGTAGCGCTCGCGAACGTCGTGCGGAAGCAGGGCGGGGGTGATGGCCGCGACACAGATCAAAACGATTCCGAACTTGAGCTTGTTGCCGGTCGAAATTTTCCAAAAGAACATCGCGGCGATGGCGACGATGGTCAGCAATCCGCCACGAGAGCCGGTCTTGAAAATGACGACGACGAGCACGGCGGAGACAGCGAAGAAGAAGATCCGGATCAGGAAAGCGCGGTTCTTTTCAAACGCAACATAGAGACAGAAAGGCAATCCCATCATCAATTGGCCGGCCAGATCGTTGGCATTGCCGAGGGTGCCGTAGGACATTGCCAAGCGGCTATCCTCGACATTTTCGAGGCCGCCCTTCAGGGCGAGCGCGACGATGACGGCGGTGGCGACGGCCAGAGTGAAGATCGTCTTGCGGCACTGGGCGAAGGAGAAGATTAGGCCAGCCGTGATAAGGAACATGGCATAGGACTTCAGCCAGGCTTCGGTCAGACTCGAAAAGCTCCCTCCGCGCCAACTGCTGAAGGGGAGGGCGACGATCAGCCAAATAGTGAAAGCGGAAAACCAGATTCCGGGGCGGGATGCGACGGCGCGGAATACCCCGCCGGTGGCAAGGACCGCCAAGCCGGCGACGAGGCACAAGATCATGACCAGATGGAATTTCCCGTCGGAATCGATGAATTCGGAGGCGCGGCTGTGGATCAGCAGAAGACAGGGGAGGAGAACGGCGAATCCGAGATTCTGGACGGAATTGCTCTGGACCGCGTTGACTTGGCCCGCCGGAGAGAGAGGTAGCGGAACCGGGGGTCCGTAGGGAGCGGTTCCCGCGTTCTTGCGTACCTGAGGAACAGTCGCTTCCACTGACTTACTTTAACATCCGATCGGGTTTCGTTCTATTGAGCCGTAGCCGCCGGGGGATATCCATTCACAGAGGCTAGGCGGCGAGTTTCCGCAAGCATGTGTTGGGGTTAAGAGCAACCGGCAGCCGGATATTGGCGATCCGGGGTCTAGTATCGGATCGGGTTATGAAAAGTCTTTTACTGTTATGCAGTGGTTTGGCGCTGTGTCTGGGGACGTTTAGCGCAAGGGCGCAGACGCAGGTGGACTTGCGCAGCCAGACAAAGAGCGTGGATTTCTCGGGGGCGAGCTTTACGAAGCCGTCGAAAACGGGTACGACGCTTCCGCCGCACTGCGGCGTGGGCGAGTACTTTTTCAAAATAGACGCGGCGGCGGGCCAGAACGTCTTTGGATGCACGGCGACGGATGTCTGGACGGGGCAGAGTTCGCCCAGCGTTACGTTCGGCGGCGACATTTTTGGAATAGCCCCGGCGCTGCAAGTGCGCGGGCTGCAAGGGCGTCCGGTATCTTCATCGGCGCCGAGCGATGGGCAGGTGCTGCGGTTCAACAATACGACATCGGTTTGGGAGCCGGGTACGCCGGCGGCTTCGGGCGGGGCGGCGATTCCGAATTACGCCAAACCGTTCAATGCGGCGGCGGCGGTAACCATGTTGGGCACGGAGCACGGGCTGGGAACCGCAAATCTGGTGGTGAGTTGTTACGACAACGCCACGCCGGCGTCGGCGATTGAAGCGGATTCGGTGAAGGTGCATCCCACGACGTTCGATGTGACGGTGACGTTTGCGCAGGCGCAATCGGGGAAGTGCGTGGTGAATGGGACGGGTCCGGCGGGGGGCGGCGGAAGCGGAGGCGGGGCCGTGGCTAACGTATTTGGACGCGTCGGCGGGATTCAGGCGCAGACGGGAGACTACGCGTTCGGGCAGATTAGCGGGACAGCGGGGGATGCGCAGATCGCGCCGGGAATAAGCGCGGCGAAGATTGGGGGCGGGACGGTTTCGAACACGGCGTTTGCGACGATGGCCAACGTCAGTGGAGATATCCAGGGGCAATTGAACGGGAAATCGCCGGCCACGCACTCGCACACGGGGGGCGGCGACTTGTCGGGCGACATTACGAACGTCACGGTGGCGCGTATTCAGAATTTTGGCGTATCGGCGGCGGCGCCGAGCGATGGACAAGCGCTGATTTGGAGCCAGGCAAACGGGCGATGGCAACCACAGGCAGTGGCTTCGGGCGGCGGGGGAGCGTCGATGGCATCGCAACTGGGTGACTTCGGCGTAGTTTGGACGAGCGGGACGGTTTTGACCGTTGGGACGAACTGCTCAAGCGCCACGCCGTGCAATTTCCGGTTTGGGAACACGGTGTACCCGGTTACGGGCAGCTCGTCGGCGACGCTGGGGACGACTGCGGGCGGAATTGCTTATTTCTACTTGACGAGCGATGGATTGTTAAACACCGGGACGAATTTGCCGGTGACGTGTTCGGCGGGTTGCAGTGTTACGACGGGGGTGACCGGGTTCCCGGCAAATAGCATACCCCTGTTTGCGTGGACCGCGTTGAATTCGGCCTGGGACGCGAATGGCGGACGGGATTATCGCGGTTTTCTATCGGGGAAAAGCGTGATTGGGGGGACCGGGACCGCGGTTGTGGACTTGGGTGCGCAAACGACGATCGGCGTGGATACGGCGGTGGTGCCGACGTACTTGACCGCGGCGGCGAATCTGGCGTTTCCTTCGGTGGGCAACGGCGCGTGCAGTCCGGAGCTGACGATGACTCTAACGGGAGCGGCGGCGGGAGATTCAATAGCGCCGGGATGGCCAGGGGGGCTGCCGGCGGGAGTGATGGGATCGATGCGGGTGACTGGCGCGAACACGGTCGGCGTGCAGGTTTGCAATTGGAGCGGGGCGGGCGTGAGTCCACCGAGCATGGCGTTCAGGGCGACGCTCGTGAGGAGTTTTTAAGATGCGAACGGCGATAGCGGCGATAGCGGCGATAGCGGTTATGGGGTTGGCGGGGGTTCTCTTTGGCCAGACTAAGATAAATGGTGGACGAACGGTGACGGGTGCATGGGACGCATCGGGCGCGACGGCAACACTTCCAGCGAGAACGGGCGCGTCCTTGCCAGGGACTTGCCGGCAAGGGGAAATGTTTTTCAATACGGGCGCCACGCCGGGTGCGAATTTGTATGTTTGCGGGACGGCAAATGTTTGGAGCCAGGTTGCGAGCGGCGGCGGGAGTGGTGGCGCGGCGGGGGCCAGCGGCGGGTTAGTTGCCGCAATTCCGGCTTGCGGGCCGGGAACCAGCGGCACGGTGTATTATCCTTCCGATTCGCCGTATACGCTTTGGTGCAACGGGACGGCGTGGCAGTACCGGTTGGGATCGGCCACGGCGAAGCCGGCGGACACCAGTACATTTATTTGGGTAAACCAAGGCGCGGCTACGCTGGCTGTTTCAGGCGGCGTAACGGCAACGTCTGGCGACATTTTCCTTACCGCGCCGGCGGCGGCTGGATTCTCCCCTCGCATGAGAGTTGCGGCTAACCCGAATGGGTTGAGCTTTACGGCTACAGCGGCGGTTTCCTTATTCGCGACGCAAATCAACGGAGTGGGCGCGGGAACGGTAGGGATTGCCGCAAGAAATACCGTGGGACCGGGAAGTTACACGAATGCCTATTGCGCCTTTCAATACTCGATGCAGTTTGCTTATGGGGCAGGCGCCTTCACGCTCGCTTGCTATGACACGAACAATGGGCAGTACGCCGGAGGGTCCGCTTCGGGTTACGGGTATGTGGCGCCGGGATTCCCGTTATGGATGCGATTGAAGTGCGACGGGGTCAATTTGATCGGGCAGTATTCAACGGATTCAGGCCAGAATTGGTTTACAGCGGCGACGGTGGTGGTAAGTTCGCTATCGGGAACGGTAAGTCAACTTGGGTGGTTTGTTAGTTCGGACCAGAGTTCAACGGCCATTCCCGCATCCTTGTTGAGCTGGGCGGTAACAACACCGTGAAGATACCTTTTTTATTTGTCTTGAGTTTGGCGGTTGCATGGCTGAATTCTGTTCAAGCAGCGATCACGCAAGTGAGCGTATCTGGAACGACGGCGACGCAGGCGATTATCACTTATACGGCTCCGGACCACGCTGCCTGTGCATTGGAAGTTAGCGAGAGCAGCGGATTTGCTCCACTGGTTTATGACGTCGACCCATCTAAGTTCAGCGGCGCCAACCTGGATAACAGGCCTGGTAACGTTACCAATGCAGATGGCAGGGAGAGGACGTTCGTGGTTGGGAAGCGAGCGGCGGAACCGGCTCTCGATAGTAAGAAGTACTCACGTGCGTTACAGGCTTACACAAAACACTATTTTCGAGTAACTTGCCCCAGCACTGGGGACAAGGCGGCGGGATCGTTCACTACCAAGAATATTCAGCTCGGGAATACCTACGCCGATCCGCTGCCTGTCGATAAGAACAACCCTGGGGAGTACGCATGGCCGACGCTGTCGTATAGCGACAGATCGGAAAAACATGTGGATCCACTTACAGGCGCGCTGATCCGGCGAGTTACTCTACCGCAGGATCGATACCTCAACTGGCCGCAGAACGCGCAAGCCGACGCGGTTGGGTTTACCATGGCGCGCAGCACGGGATGGACTTCGAAGGATGCGGCGCTCTCGAACACCGACGGAAACGCGGCGGCGACGATTTCGGGAAGCAATACGGCGACTTTGTATCTGAGCGCCAAGGATACGGCGTTTTGGTTCAGCGGATCGAGATTTCTGATCTACGCAAGTTATATTACGAATCAGTACTCGCTGAATTATTTCCAGACTACTCTGACGGCGTCCACGAGCCAGGCCGTGTGTAATTCGAACGGAACGGACGATTGCAAGATTGTGGTTTGCCTGACAGTGGATGGAGTGAACTGTTACGTTGGCGGTAAGCAATTCGAGCAGGCGCTGACGACCACGCCGTCCGACTACACGTTTGGGAGCACGCAGGTGGATTTGTGGCAGAACCAGGGAGTACGTCCGCCGAACGGGCCGGAAGTAGCGACGCGCACTGGGACGATCACTTGCGATGGGTCGAACACGGTAACGCGCAACACGGGAGACTATTTCAATACTCTGTGGAGCTCGGGAAGCGTACTTACAGTAAGTGGAACGGATTACCCTATCGCGGCGGTGAACGGATTAAGTTCCATTACGCTCGCAAGCGCGTGCCCGGCCGGAACGGGTCTGGCTTATCAGGGGAATAACTTCGGCGTTCTGGTCCGGAAGAAGACGGCGAGCGCGGATGTTACGTCAGTCCAGTATGCGAAGGTGCGATATCAGATTTCTTACGTTCCCTTTATTTCTTACTCGGGAGCCTTTGACATTTGCGGGCCGACGGCGGTAACCGGCCCGACCGGGAATCCGGGTTATAACTGCGCCATCAATCAGTATGCCGCGATTTATTGGATTGATGGGACGACCGGCGAATCGCACTTGATCGCTCGCGACTTGGGACCAGCCGGATGCGGGGGATTCGATTCGGTAATCTTCGACGCGGTAGATCCCGACGTTTTTTATTGCGGCGGGGCGACTCCCAACAAGATCAAGTATGTGGGCAACCATTCCGAACCGATGAGCACGGCGATTCCAGGGGGGTTTCAAGAAGGCGAGCAACTGCCGAATTGCAATGGGACGGCGCAGGCCGCGACAAATCAGCCGTGCGTCATTTTCACCAACATGGTTCCGGGCACAACGCTTCCCGCTTTGGTGAATCAGTTCGAACCATCGTTTCAGATGGACCGGTTTAACAACGAAAATTTCGTGGGTGTGGAGAATGGGCACCTGGTGTACCGGTTCTGGCGAGGCAATTCCAATTCGATTGGCTGGACGGCCGTTTTCGATCCGAATGCCACAAGCAATGGGGAGCAGGGTAACGCGGGCTGCGTTGGCGGGGGAAAGCCGGGGTGCGTCATCGCGACGCACGCTTCATGGAAGAGTCCAAAGGCGCGGTGGTGCACGCTGAAGTCGAATAGCCCGTTGTTTACTCCGGGGTGGCTGGAGGAAGGTCCGTATTTTGGAGGGCAGTTGGGCGAGACGGCTCCGGGGCGGGGGCCGTTTACGTCGACGGTAACGGATGGAACGGCCTTTTCGACGGTAATGGGCGCGCCGGGCGGGCCGACGGACTGTCCCGCGAATACGATGGGAGCAACGGGCAAACACTGCACTACGGTGACGGTGGATGGGGAGCCGCGGGATCTATCGCCATGCGTGACATCGGCGGCGGCATGCCAGGGAGCGGTGGAATCGGGGTTGCCGGGCGAGTTTGGGAATGCGGCTTTAGGCGACTACTTCTCCGACCGGAGCGATTTCAGCGGCGAATGGATGAGGCTGATTCATAAGAACGGGAATTCGTGGACGTTTCAGCGGCAGTACGTTGGAAACACGGTTGCGGCGACGCCGGCGAACCCGATTTTGTATGCCATTTGCAACAGCATTCCGGCGACCCACCCGTTGCCTGGCGCGGCGGCTACCGAGTGGTTTTGGAATTACACAGCCGACCCTCACGCGGCGAACACAACGGGCAATACGATTCTGAACGATTCGTACAGCGTGAGCGCGCATTACTATTGGCAGAATCTGACGAGCGCGGCTCCTTACTGGATCGACAGCACCAGATGCCACGTGTCAGGGGACGCGGGTTGTTATCAGACTCGCACCGGGCCGGACATACCGACGATTCTCACGACACCCCCAACGGCGCTGCCATCATTCAATCCGGCGTTTGCGGGGAAGCGAGGGTCGGCGCAAGGGGACAACACGCAGTCGCATCCGACGGGAGTAGGGCTGCAGGCGCCGTCGGCGGATAAAGAGTATTTTCTGGATGGGCGGCCATTTAATGGGGGACCGTTGTCGGGCTCGTCGGATGGAATTGGGATGGGGAACAGTCCGGGGACGCAGCCGTTCGGCGGGCAGCTTTGGAAGTTTACGCGAGGGCAGATTCCGGCGCTCGACCGCAAGTTCGTTCCTACGATGGCGATTGTGGGGCGGATGACGCTCAAAGATATAAGCAGCCCAGCGACGGGGGATGCGATCGGGACAGGAGCGGCCGATTCGTACAAATATTGCGTGGCGTTTCTGGCGAACGAGTGCAGGGCGGGATCGGCGCCGGGAGATGTCTACGTGAATGCGCCGTATGTAGCGAAGCCGTATTGCACATCGCCGGGGCAGGCAACGCCGGGATCGGACGACTTCGACGTTTGTATTGGGAATAATGCAATGGTTTACAACTCCGTGATGGAGGTGGGGCTGAAGTACGACGACCGCCCGCGGCTGGCCCTAGGCAATGAACCGAATGGCGGCAAATTTCAGCGGGTGTTGACGAACGGGTTCGCGCGAAACCGGCTGCCGTCGATTTTCTGGCATCCGAACGCGCTGGCAAATGCGCGGTGGCTGTTGATCGATTCCCCTTACGGGGCGGATGGGTTTCGTCCGGAAATTTTTGTGGTGAAGGTGCCCACGCCGCAGACGGATTCGGTGGATCGGAGTAACTTTTTTCCGGTGAACGTGCCGACGGCGGCGGTTCCGGGAGGGGACAACGCTGTGGTGGAGTTTGGGTATGGGGAAAATGGGGACGCGGGGAACTATTTTTGCACGAGCCGCGCGGAAGCGTGCGCGGTGGGGAAGCCGGGCGGGGCGGCGAATCCTTTTTACTACTTGACGAGCGAGGCCGCGGCTTTGACGGGAGTGCCGTGTTCGAGCGGATGCACGATTACGGTGCAGGCGATTCCACAGCGGGTGCTGTATGGGCGGATTTTGTATCGCAATGCGGGCGGGACGGTGGTGGCTAGG
>JALYXS010000087.1 GCA_030946965.1 Acidobacteriota bacterium | reverse complement strand
CGGCTGGCCGGTTCCGAATGAACCGCGAATCGCCGTGGGTGATTGGCGCGTTCAATGGGGGCTGACCGACGAATCGCTAAGACATACAGCAGGTGGAATCAAGGACGCTGTTGTTGCTCTGAGCTGTGCCGTAGATCGGCGGGCCGCCGTCACCGTCAATCGCCTGGGATTCTGTGGCGGAATATGGAAAGGCAGGGCCGGATGGTAGATATGTATTAGTTCAAACTTGATATGACAAATCGTTACACTACAGCCACTCCCGGATTGCTTCCGGAAAAACCTGCTGTTAATCATTCACGCGATCCCGATGTATGTGCCGCGGCCGCGAGCGTGGGCGAGGTTCTGTCTTTTTTATAACCGGGCTGAAACCACAATTCCCGGCGCTGATGCCGGCCGGCCGTTTCGTGTGCCTGCGGATACTGCGAAAGGAGTGGCCACTATTCAGGTAAGCGCAGCCCCACTCAGCTTCACAACTTGCAGAGTGGGGTGGGGCAGGCATTCAGCCTTCGCATTAGCGGTTGTGATAGTGCGCTCCGTTACGCGTGTATCCGTTATCTTGCGCGAATCGCCCTTGCCCCACTTGCAGCGGTTGATTTAGCCGGAACGTTAACACCGATTCCGAGCCAATCTTTACCGCTCTACCCTTCGTGAGTGTCTCTGTACCCGCGCCCGCGGCAGCCCCGGAAGCCGCGCCAATTGCCGCGCCCTTTCCACCCCCGGCAATTGCGCCGATGATCGTTCCGAGCAGTGCTCCGCCCCCGACATACTCGCCAGTGCGCTTATTCTTGCCCAAGCCCACTCCGCCGGATCGGCTATTATCGTCCGCGCTTACAATATATCGGTTGCCATTCACCGTCACCGACTCGAGATCGACCATCAAATTCCGGGTGGAAACATTCCGCACAATCAATTCCGCGTTAGAACCCTTTGGAATTGCAACGTTGCCGTTACCATCTGTCACGTTGTTATTCACGACGCCCGAGTAAATACGGCCATCGCTCGTATTCCTCACGTCGATCGTATCGTTGGTCCTAACTTCTATCTTCGTGCCAACCGGGATCGTGGTTGCAATCTGCGCGTACCCGCTCAGCGCCGCGAACCCTAAAATGGCGCCTACAAATATTGCATTCTTGATCATATGGGTCTCCTAGTACAATGCAGGCAATCACACTGCCAAAACGTTACCGTTCGAGAAACACTCCGAATGCGTAAAGCGTGCCGTCGCTCGTCGTGAAGTAAACCCGCCCGTTGGCAACGGTTAACCCAGTGAGGTTGCCTGGAGCCGTAACCTGATCCGCGGTCGAGTACATTTCCTTGCCTGTGACCGCATCGAGCGCGTAAAGTATAGCGTGCGCGCGCGCTCCGGCCGAAAGGGCGAACACCACGCCACTCGTAATCACGGGGGGTTCGGGCGAAGTCATGTCGCGCGAGACCCACACCGGAGTGAGTGCCGGTTTCCCTTGCTGTTCTTCCACTTTAAAGGCGGCAATCGAACCGTTTGGCGCGTCCCCGCTAGTCAGCAGCGATTTCAAATCGGAATTCAGCGCCCCCCAAAGCGGGGCCAGCACCCAACGAGTGCCGTCCGAATCCTGCCAGCTAGACAACCCGCCCCAGACGCCGCCCGAGGATAGCGGCGCGGTTTGATACAACGCCGTTTTGTGGTCGTCTCCGCCGAGCGTCTCGCCGTCCAGCAGGTAGAGGCTTCCGTTCTTGCCGCTGGAAACAACCATTTCCCTGCCCTTCCACGCGAATACGACCGGAGTCGCCAAACCGCCAGAAGCGTCCACGGGGGCCGTAAAAGACTGCCGCAGCTTCAGATCTTTAGCCCTGAGAGAGACAAGCGTTCCCATGTCTCCCGCTTTCGTCTGCACGAAAACGGTTCCATCCGCGCCGAGGGCAAAACCGCCGAGTGCGCCCGTCTTCGCTTCTTTCAGAAGATAGGAAACCGGCTTCGGATCGGGTTGGTCGAGCGCGATTGCCCAAACCCCGGCAGCCGCGCCACATTCCGAACCGGTCGTGGTGTAAAGGACGCCGTCGTGAAGCGTGAGACTGGATGCTCTTGCGTTCGCCGGCAGAAAATCCAATGGAGGAAATTCGTCCTTGCCTGTCGAGCTACTCAACTGATGAATTTTACCGTCCGCCGCGAGGACGAATACCGGGCGAGGCGCGCCGAAAGCAGTCCCCCCCACCCGTCCCGGAGGGCTCGCCGGGGTGCTTCCGGCCGCGGGCCGCGGGCGTCCTGCGGCGAAGTTCAACGGAGGCGTCAATGCCGGAATAGCCGTCACTCGATCCGAACATGCGGCCTTTGATCCTTGAGATGGAAGCCCAACCTGTTTTTCCCAGAATATCCTCTCCAGATCCGCATCGAGCGCCCACAGTTTGCCCGAACTGCCCGCCACAAACGCCAGTTCTTTAAATCCGCGATAGGAGATCAGATTTCCAATCACGACCGGCGGCGTCAAGGAATACGGACCGCCTCGCCCGTTGTCGAGCTTCTGCTTCAAAACAAGCCGGAAGTCTTTGACATTTTCCTTGGTGATTCGCGAGTCGCTCTTTTCCCAACCGGTCCGTTGCGCGTCGCCGCCGTAATTGGGCCAATCGATCGGCCTTCCTTGGGCATCCGCCAGTCCGGCTCCGGCAAGAGCGATGCAGGCAAGAATCGAAGTTGCATTCATTATTTGCATGGCGATTAATGCCCCGGCAGTCCGAAGCAATAGAGGACGCTGTCGAACGTCCCCAGATACACGCGCCCATTTGCGACCGAGAGGCCGCTGAAGTGCGCGAAAGATTGGATCTGATCGCCGCTCGAGTACAACTCCTTCCCGGTTTCGGCGTCGAGCGCATACAACACCGCATGGCCGGAAGCCTTGATTCGCAGCGGGCTGAAGTCGGCTAGTCCACGATCCGCGTAAGCCTGCCGCGTATTTTCGCCGTTGCCATAGGCGAACACCACGCCATTCGCAACCACCGGCGGCTCCGCCTGATCCATGTCGCGCGACATCCATGCTGCGTTCAAAAAGGTCTTCCCGTCCTTCTCTTCCACTTTGAACGCCACCTCCGCGCCGTGCGTCACCGGGCCATAAGAAACCGGCGGCTTGAAATTCGGATGCACCGGCCCCCAGAACGGCGTAAGTGCCCAGCGGATTCCGTTTGCATCTTCCCAACTCGCCATGCTGCCCCAAATGCCGGCCGATTGGAAATCCGCGTCATCGTTGCAAAGCAGTGGCGTGCGATATAGGGGCGTTTGATGGTTCGCTCCGCCCGCCGATTTTGTATCCAGCAGATATACCCGGCATTCCTTGCTTCCGGTCACCATCAGCTCGCGCCCTTTAAATGGAAAAATAGCCGGCGTGACCTGCATATCGAGATCGCGCTTCTGCAGCCAGATCCAATTCGTCGGCTCATACCAATCCACCAGCTTGAGCTCTTTCGCGTCGACTCGCGCGCCGATCAGCCCGTTGCCGTACACATGGTTTTCGGGATCGTAGTGCCCGTCTCCGGTGGGCGCCCAAGCCGTTCCGCTCGAATCGACCGCCGCGCCGGTGCGCCCCCAAAGGCCTCCGCTCTTGGGGTTAAACGTCATCACTTTATGTTCCGGATCGGAAACATCCACGGCCCACATTTGATTCGGATTGCCAGCGCAGCCCTGCGACGTAGTCGTGAAGATGAGGTTATTCCACAGATTCAGCGCATAGGACTTGCCGTTCGGATAACCGAACTGGTAGGGCGGCGTGACGTCCTCGCCATTGGCGATATTCATCGTGTGGATTTTTCCATCGCCCGCTAGAGCATAAAGATTTCTGGCTCCCGCGGCGTTTGCGGGGCCGATCACCGGCGTCGCCGTCTGCCCCGGCGGACAAAGCGGATCGCCCGGACGTCCCCGCCTCTCCGGCTTCGGGTATTCGAAATGTTTCTTCCAAAGGATCTGGCCGGTTTCCACGTCGATCGCGTAGATGTTGTCGGAGATGCCCGCCTCGATCGCGATCTGCTTGGGACCGCCGCTGGTAGCAACTTTTTCAACGATCAGCGGCGGAAAAAGCGAGTGCATCTCCTGCGGGACGTTGTCCAGCTTGAGCTTCCACAGTATTTTCAGATTCTTGACGTTGTCTTTATTGAGGATCTTTTCGTCACGCTGCCACGCGGTTCGCTGCGGGTTGCCGCCGTCGGTGGGCCAGTCGGCACCCCATAACAAGGCGCAAGCCGCGGCGGAAATAGCCAAGAGAATATTTCGATTTCGCATAAGTGGAACTCTTCTATATTACGCGCGCTCACAGCATTCTCCGGCCCGACTCACGGGTTTCGTATCCAAAGTTTGCCAGTTCGCGCCGGAAGCTTGCGCGATTGACGATGTCGAAAAGCGTTTCCATTGCAGGCGACGCGAGATCCCGATTGAGAATCGCCAGATCGTAGCGCTCCCGCGCCAGCGGAATAAATCCCAACCCCAACGTTTGCGCCGCAGCGCGCGGAGCGATACAGCAGTCCGCGTGTCCCTTGGCCACTTGCCAGGCCGCATCCAGGTGTCCTTGAGCGTTGATCCCATACCCCCGTACTGCCTGCGATTCCATCTTCAGCGCGGCTAACTGCCGGTCCAGCAGCAGCCGGGCGCCTGCT
>JALYXS010000047.1 GCA_030946965.1 Acidobacteriota bacterium | reverse complement strand
AAGCGAAGTGGCAGAAGGCGCGGGCTAAAAAGAAAACGAAAAAGGCGAACCCGTAGACTTCCGACCTGTCACGCCAAAACCAATTTATCCGGGTACCGCTATTTTGTCAAGTAAGTTATTGCCCTATTTTAGCCCTAGCAGCTTTGCCGGATTGACCTTCGACATTCGATCGATCGCGGCTTCCGATAGGCCATTCTTTTTCAACTCCGCAAAGAAACGAAGCAGCCCGTCGGGATGTAGCGGGTTGCCCACCTGCCCCAGATCGCTCGATAGAATGCAAAACTCCGGGCCAATCTGCCGAATCGCGTCCACGTAATCGTGGATCGTCAACTCGGGCTTGGGTCCAATTAGCGCGTTATAGACAAATTCGATGTAAGCCCCAAGCCCGGCGGCTTCCCGCATGTCCGCGACGGTCATGCGCGTCGGCGCGATCATCGCATGCGTGACCACCATGTGCGTTACCCCTTGGCGCGCGCCCTCTCGAATCAGCAGCAACCCCTCGCCCGGCGACGAATGCCCGGTGGCGAGCACCAAATGATTCTTGGCGATAATCGAGATCACGGCGATGGTTTCGGGCAACAAGCGCCCGTCTCGCGCCACGGAAACAAACGGGCGGGATTCCTTCGAGTAGCGGACCTGATTTTCGGCGTCGAACGTGGGCATCCAGACCACGCGGCCCCATCCGCCCTTGACGTGCGCCATCTTCTCGACCGCCGCGGGATTCACGCCTCCCACGGTTCGATCCAGTGAAATGCCGCCGAAAATCTCGATACCGGGAACCTCTTTGCGGACAATGTATGCGAGCGACGCCGTGGGCTCGTAGTGGTTCTTGAGGACCAATCCGCGCATCCCGCGGGTCTTATCGAGCCGCGCCAGATCGATCGCGTCTATGGATCGCGGAGTGCTATCCGGATCCGAGTGAGCGTGGATGTCGATCGCTCCGGCAAGCGATTGCGCCATGCCAAGTGGCGGCAGGGTGAGGAGAGTAGAGAATAGTACGCGAAGAAGCATGGGGGTATCTATATCACTTACAGGACATATCGCTCAACGGCATTATGATGCGATAGAATTAGTGACGCCCATGTGTCCCTTAGACACCGCCAGGAGATCTCTGCGCTCTTTGGCCCTGGCATTCGCCGTTAGCGGACTGCTCGCCGGAATCCTTACGGCGCAAAGCGCCCCCGATGGCAGGCCCGATTTGCGTCCGGATTGGAGGAAAATCGGCAGCTTCGCCGTGGATCTCCAACTAGCCTCGCCCGTCACGGGCCCGGTCGATTCCGTCTGGTTTTCTCCCGAAGGCGACCGCTTGTTCGCGCGAACGCGCACCGGCCGGATTCTCGAAACCACCGATTTCGAAACGTGGACGAATTCGAACTTAACGGACGCTCCACCCGATCTCAGTTCCATCTATCCGGCCGATCGTTCGCCGGAAGCTCCACCGGAAGCGCGCGCGAGTTTCCAGGCCGCGCCGTTCGATCCTCAGTCGGTATACGCCCTGGGAACTCATCTGTACCGGTCGGGAGATGGCGGCCGGACCTGGACGAATCTTACCCGGTATGGCGATCGGTCCGTGATCGGCTCGAACCAGCATGGGCTCGCGGTCTCGCCGCGCGATTCGCGGCAGATTGTGGTGGCGAACGATTTCGGCGTGTGGCGATCGCTCGATGGCGGGTTGTCCTGGACTGGACTGAATCGGCGGCTTCCGAATCTGCCCATCCGATCGATCCTCTCGACCGCGCGTTCCGGCAAGGGGCTGCGTATCCTAGTCGATGGGTTGGGGACCGCCGAACTGCCTCCCGGCGGCTCCATTGCGCGCGAAAGCTGGACTCCGGCGGACGATTCCGACGGGCAACGGGAAGCGGCTGCGCGCACGCGAATCTCGCAAGCGGTGAACGCGAATGTCACAGCCACGGCTTCGTCGGGCGATATCGCGTATGCCGGCGCGGCCGACGGCAGGCTATGGGTTTCGACGGATCGCGGAGCCGCGTGGACCGAATCGCCGCAACGGGGCGGCGGCGCAATTGAACGTATTTATATCGATCCAGAAGCTCCCCGGGTGGCTCTTGCCGCCGCTGCCGGGACCGGAACCCATCTGCTGCGCACCACGAACACGGGCCTTTTTTGGGACGACGTGACCGGTAATCTTCCCGACACGCCCGCGCACGGGGTGGCGGCGGATCGCGCCGCGGGGGCGGTGTATGTGGCTACCGATCGCGGCGTTTTCTTCGGTCGCATGGATTTGAATGTCCCCGGCGCTTATTCGCCTTGGACGCGCATTACAGGTTCGCTGCCCCCGGCGAAAGCGTTCGACGTGAAGCTGGATCCCGCTGGGAATCAACTCTACGTGGCGCTCGACGGTTACGGAGTGTACGCCACTGCCGCGCCGCATCGCGCCAGGATTTTGCGGCTGGTGAATGCGGCCGATCTTAGCCAGAGAGCGGCCGCGCCCGGCTCGCTGTTGAGCGTTCTCGGCGGGCGAATTCAGTCCGCCCGGGCGGCGAATCTGAACTTCCCGGTGCTTTCGTCGTCGGACGCAAGCTCGGAAATCCAGGTGCCATTTGAGATCGCGTTCGACGCGAATTTGCCGCAATTGGCCCTCTCGCTCGAGGCCGGCTCCGGCCGGGTAAATGTCGGGGTGCCGATCAAGAATGTTTCTCCGGCAATTTTCGTCGATCGCGATGGCGCCCCGATGCTGCTCGACGCCGATACCGGTCTGACTCTCGATGCCGGGAACGCGGCGCGATCGCGTTCGCGCATTCAGATTCTGGCAACCGGCCTTGGCAAGGTGAAACCCAACTGGCCGACCGGAATGCCGGCGCCGCTCGAGAATCCGCCCGCCGTGGTGGCGAATGTGCAGGCGTTCGTGGACCGGGTTCCGGTCGAGGTGACGCGCGCTACTCTCGCGCCTGGTTATGTAGGTCTCTACTTGATTGAATTGCAGCTCCCCGCCCTGGTAAATTCGGGTCCCGCGGAATTGAGTTTATCGGTGGAGGGGCAAGAGAGCAATCGCGTCCGGCTGATTCTGGAAGCCGGAGATAATTAGCACTACGGTTTGCACGTTTCCGGGAAAGTGACCGTCCTCTCTACCAGAGGAAAACCATGCGCGCGCTTGCTCTTGCAGTTTGCTTCGCTTCCCTGGCGTTGGGGCAGAATGTTACCCGCGTTTTTACCTTGACGAACGCGACAGCGGTGACGAGTCTACAAGAGATTGCTATTACCGTGCGCACGGTGGGGCAGATTCAACAACTCTCCGTGGACAATGCCTTGGACGCGCTCACCG
>JALYXS010000044.1 GCA_030946965.1 Acidobacteriota bacterium | reverse complement strand
GTAGAGCCGAGCAGGCATTGGCGCTGCCGATGGTTCCGGCATCCCGTAATGGCGCCGTCAAAACGCCATTAGGCAGCGGACCGTCGCCCAAGATCGAATTGATGCGCTGAAGATTCGAAGGAACGCCGCCGCCATTGATCCGCACGCTATTCACGAAAGTGTGCGAGTTCGTAGTGGCGCCGACGGCGATAGCGTTAGGCGAGTAGCCGGGCGAATCGATGGTGGCGAGTGTGGGGATACGATTGCCGGTATCGCCTTCGTTTCCGGCGGAAGCGATCACCGACATGCCCTTTGCAATGGCCGTCTCAGCCGCTTGCGCTTCGAGGTCGCACGCGGTACCGGGACTGGCGCCGCAGACCGGGCCCTGGTCGAGCGGACCAGTGAGCGCCGGGGAACCGAGCGAGAGCGAAACAACATTCATGCCATCGTTGTACGCGTCTTCAAGTGCTTGAATAATTACATCTCCGCTCGTGAAATCGTTCACGCCGGGGGAGCCGAATACTTTGTAACTGCCGAGATACGCTTTGGGAGCCATGCCGGTGATGGTGGCGGCGGGTCCGCTGTTGGTATAACCGGCCGCAATCATCGCCACCGCCGTGCCGTGGCCGACGCGGTCGCGGGGTGAATTGTCATCGGGCCGTGAATCCCGCGCCGGATCGGGCTGGGTCCCGGCGGACAGTTGCTTGATGTAACTTCGCGCCACGATGACTTTGCTATTGGTGAAAGCGCAATCGGCGGGTTGACAGACCGGGTATCCGGTGAGAGATGGAAGCGAATCCTGGAACGCGGGATGAGTCTGATCGATGCCGGTATCGAGAATACCGATTTTGACGCCAAGCCCGGCGTTCGGAATTCCGCCGAGCGCGTTCCAGGCGGCCGGAGCGTTTACAAGTTGCACCGCGCGATCGAGATTGCGATGCACGCGCGGCATGAGTTCGACCCGGATGACGCCCGGCAAGCCGCGCAATTCGGCTAGGCGGTCCGGCGTGGCTTGGACGAAAATGGCGTTGACCAGAGTCTGGACGGAGCCGGTTACGCCGATGTTGCGCGATTTGAGTTCCGCCCGAAGATGCGCCTGGGCCAATCCGATGCGGGACTTTTGGGCTTCCGCTTGAAGCGAGACGCCGCGGCCGGAGACTGCGGCCACGGGCGCGTCTTCGAGCACGAGAGCATAGCGATTATAGGTGCGGGCGGCGAAAAGCTGCAGGGAAAAGAGTGCACATAGCACGAGCACGGGGACCCGAAGGCGCATAAATGTCTCGACGGGTCACGACGGGCTGGCGTTTCCCCGGCCTCTCAAAATAAAGGCGCGTCTTACAAAAACTTACGGTTTCGGACGGGGCGGCCGTTCGGGGCGAATATTTGTATCGCGGGTGTCCGCTTCCGTTCCAGGGTGCCCAGCGTACTTGCTTGCGTGCGCCAACGCCGGCTGATAACCGCACGTTGCGGCTTTCTTCATCGCTTCCGTCCCTTCCGAAACAGTTAGCAATGGGGTTGTCTTGACGTGCTTGCAGGCTCCGCCCGCCGCGACCGCGATGGCAAACGCGGCCGCCGCGACGCTATCAGGCATCTCCACGATTCCCGAGGAGATCGTATTCACCGAACGACATCCAGAAGCGCTCCGTCTTGCCGCCGAGGTTGTTGATTGCTCGCTCCACTGCTTGAGCACGGTCTTGTGATTTGTGGATCATCACTGCCCAAGTCTCCGGCGGTAGGCAAGTAGAGGAGTAGCAAGACACGGGTAACGGCGTCATTTACCTCGGTAACCGGCCGCGGGTGAGTTGTGGGTTTGACGCATATAACACGTTACGCCCAAATTGCCCTTGAACCGGTTCCACTAATTTGGATCGCGATTCCTCGACGCACGCTAGCTTTTGGCGACTGCTCCATGATCCTCGAGCGCGAACTTACTTTTGCAATTTAATATGCGCGGCGTCTGATCGATACACCGGCGGGCGCGTTTTACAACAATTTACTTGCGGCGCTCTCGCTGTTCGCTCTCGAGCGATTGCTCCGCTTCTCGTGCTGGAATCAATGTATCCGGAACACGGATGGCGCCATAGATCCCCGCCGCTACCGCCGAACCGATCAAGGGAGCCACGATGAAAAGCCAAAGCTGCTCCAACGCCCAACCGCCCACAAAAAGAGCCGGCCCGATGCTGCGCGCCGGATTAACCGACGTGTTAGTGACCGGAATACCGATCAAGTGAATGAGGACCAGAACCAATCCAATCGGAATTCCGGCGAACCCAACGGGGGCCTTGATATCGGTAGCTCCCAAAATCGTGAACACAAGAAAGAAGGTAAGAATAACCTCGGTCAGGAAAGCCGCAACGAGTCCGTAATGGCCGGGCGAATGGGTGCCGAAGCCGTTGGCCGCGAACCCCGCAACACTGGGTGCATAACCGTTGGGATTCCCCGACGCTATGGCCAATAACAAAGCGGACGCGAGCACCGCCCCAAGAATTTGGGCCGCCATGTATCCAGGCACCAGGCGAGCTTCAAATTTACGGCTTAGGAACAAGCCGAGGGTGACGGCGGGGTTCAGATGACAGCCCGAAATTGGTCCGATAGCGTATGCCATTACCAACAACGAAAGACCAAACGCAAATGCGACTCCTAGAAATCCGACCTTGTCACCGGCCAAGACGGCCGTTCCACAGCCGCCGAACACCAAAACGAACGTTCCGACTACTTCCGCGGCGTATCGATTCATTTCTTCTCCTTGGAAAGTCTAGCCATCTTAGTGGTTGTCCTGACCGTTATCAACGAAAATTAGAGTCAAGGATTGATTGGCCCTTAACTGAGGAGCACCCGGAACGCTGTCGCAACCAAAGCGTGCGATACCATACTCGCTCGTATGCTGTGCGCCTTCCAATAAGCCAGACCGCAAAAGACCCCGAGGACCGTTCCGACCAGAGCCATCTGCCAGTTCGGGAACGGCTGAATCCATAAATGGCTCAGCCCGAAACATAACGACGTGAGCGCCAGGGCGGCGATCCGGCTGCCCGTCCAGCGCGCGATCCACTGTTGCAGAACACCGCGGAACAGGAACTCCTCCGAAAGCGAAACTACCCAGAAAATTCCGAGGCCGACCGCAATCACCTGCCAGAGAACGTTCGAATGCGAGCGGAATCGCAGCAGCCCGAGAAACCACGCCAGCGGCAATCCGATCGGCAGGAAGTAGACGAAATATTGCAGGCCGACGAAGAACTCGCGCCTCGACGGAATCCAGCCGAATCCGATTCCATGTACGCGCCGGATCATCAGCAGCACCATGATCGTCAGACGGATGAGCATTAAATGGCCGAGCACATCGACCGGTAAGTGGGGTACGGGCGGGGTATAAATTCGCTGAAACACTTTCGTCAGAATCGCGGCGCCGAACAGCGTGAGAAACAGAGCGTCCACGACGGCCACGCTGGGCAGGATGACGTACCAGTAGCCGAACGCGGCGGCGATTGCCAGAAGGCCGGCAAACCCGCCCCAGCGGAATTGGCCCGTTCCCAAACTGTAAATAAGGTAAGGCAGCAGGCCGCTCACGCACAACGCGAGCGCCAGT
>JALYXS010000003.1 GCA_030946965.1 Acidobacteriota bacterium | reverse complement strand
ACGTCAATAAACGCCTCTCGCACGGGCTTTTGGTGAACTTCGCCTACACTTTCAGCAAGGCGGAAGGCGAAGGATATGGACGCAATGAAGGATTCGGCGCGATTGTGAACACGTACCAGAGTCCGCGAAACCGCGCCGCTGAAAAGGCCCGGTATCCATTCGACGTGAAGCACAACGCCGTGATCAGTTTTCTGTATGAAGTTCCTGGCCCGATGCGTAACGCCCTCCTCCGCGAAGTGGCGCACGGCTGGCAAGTGAATGGAATCTGGACAATTCGCAGCGGCTTCCCCTTCACCGTGCAGCAGTCAAATACGCTGAACACGGCAAATAGCTCGGTCCGGCCCGACCGGCTCGCCGCCAGCGGCAAGTTAAGTAATCCGACGGTCAACGAATGGTTCGATCCTGGCGCTTTTCGTCTGGTCACGTGCCAGTTCGATTACCTGGCGAATCGCTGCCATTACGGCAACGCCGGGCAGGGAATTTTGGATGGCCCCGGGTTCAATAGCTTGGACCTCTCGGCATTCAAGAACTTCGCGATCACCGAACGGGCGAAGCTTCAGATCAGGGTGGAAGCCTTCAATATTGCGAATCACCCGAACTTCAATACGCCCAACGCCACCCTTACTTCGACAAGGGCGTTTCTGCCGAACCAGGATCCCGTGACCGGAGCGCTCGGGCCGGACCCCGTTCAGTCCGGCCGCGTACAAGGTCCCGGCTCCATCACAAGTCTGGTCTCGCCCATGCGCATTATCCAGTTTGGGGCGAAGATTATTTTCTGAACGAGGTTTCCAGCACCCGAATCGCAACCGGGATTCTCATTTTCCTGGCGCTCTGCGCGGCCTTCCTGATTCTCAACCGCGCCGCATACAAGGGTTACTTCCAAGACGACGAATTGGACAACATCAGTTGGGCTCCGCGCGCGCCGGTCGAAACCTGGGTGCGCGGATTTCTCAGTCCGCGATTCGATGTCTATAATTTCCGCCCAACGGGACATCTTTACTTCGCCGAGATGGGAAAGCATTTCGGATTGGATTTCCCCAAGTATCTGATTCCGATTCATCTGCTGCATCTGCTGAACGCGGGGATGATTTGGCTGCTCGCCCGCAAGCTGCAGGCCGGCCGGCTGGCCGCTTGGTCCGCCGCCGTGTTCTTCGCCTTAAACGTAGCCGCGTTCGATGCGTACTGGAAACCCATGTACGTGTTCGACGTAATGTGCGCGTCGTTCTGCCTGTTGAGCATCCTGCTGTTCGCGCATGAGCGTTGGATTCTCAGCTTCCTCGCGTTCTGGCTCGCATACAAATCGAAAGAGCTGGCGGTGATGCTTCCAGTGGTGTTGGCGGCCTACGAATACTGGTTCGGTAAACGGCGATGGAAACCGCTGGCGCCGTTCTTCTTGCTTTCGGCATCCTTCGGCCTGCAAGGCATCCTGCTGAATCCCAACAAAGATAACGACTACACTTTCCGTTTTTCTCTCGCGGCGCTCGAAAAAACAATCCCGTTTTATTCTTCGCGGCTGCTGCTGATTCCCTACGGAGGGTTGGCCGTCCTGGCGTTAGCGATGTTGCGGGATCGACGGATCTGGTTCGGGATTGCGGCCATGTGCCTGTTCTTCTTTCCGCTCGTTTTTCTGCCGGGCCGCCTGTTTCCAGCTTATTGTTATCTGCCGCTCACGGGAGTTGCCATCGCCATTGCGGGATTGATCTCGCTGGGCGAAAAAGCTCACCCGCGCGCGATCGGGCCGCTCGTTCTAATCGTGTTTGCGATCTGGATGCGCCGCGACATTCAGGAGCTTCGCCGCGACCGAAGCGCCACACTGGCGGCCGGCAACGGCATCCGCGTTTTCGTTACCGCAATCCAGAACTACGCGAAAGCGCATCCCACGCCGCGTACGGTGGTGTACGATTCGGTTCCGCCCGGACTGCACCACTGGGGCGTGACGGCCGCGGTGAACATCGCGTTTCGCCAATCGGATATACAGAGCCGTTTTGTCGATTCGCCGGAAGCGCGCGAAGCTCTGAAGAATGGTCCCGTCACCTTAATGAGCTGGGACGAGATCGAGCGCCGCGTCCACTTCACCGCGCGCGACACGGATACAAATGAAGCCGCTTACATCGCCATGGGGCACGATACGCCCCGGTGGCAGCTTGTCTCGGGATGGTTGGGCATCGACGGCTACTTTCAGTGGATCGAGCCGCAAGCGATCGCCTATCTGCGCCGTCCGCCGGATGCGAAGAAGTTCGAGTTGAATGTGAACGTCAGCCCCGAGTTGATTCGTAAATCGGGCCATGTGAAAGTCGAGGTGCGTCTGAACGGTTTCAATATTGGAGCGAAAGATTTCACTTCAACCGGACGGCAAAGCGTTAACTGGCCGCTATCCGGCGGAAGCGCGGGACACGCGGAACAAGCGGCGGGGCAGACCCGCGTGGACTTTCTAGTTAGTCCGGCGTTTCCCGGCGGTTCGGATAACCGGAAACTGGGGATCGCAATCGTCTCATTCGGGTTTCTACCCCCGGAAGGTTCTTAATGAAGATCCCCAAGCTCCAATGGGTGATCGCGGCGATGCTCTTCCTTGCCACCGCGATCAACTACACCGATCGCGGCGCGCTCTCGATCGTCTCCACCGATATTCGGCAAGAGTTCCACATGACGGAGCAAGACTACTCCTGGGTCCTGTTCTTCTTCATGCTGGCCTACGCCATCATGTACGCCGGATCGGGATACATCGTCGACCGGCTCGGCACGAAGCGCGGCTTCGCGGTTTTTATCGCATTCTGGTCTTGCGCCGCGATGCTGCACGGTTTCGCGCGCGGATTCTGGTCCTTGGTCTTATGCCGTTTCCTTCTGGGATTGGGTGAGCCGGGTAACTGGCCCGCCGCGGCGAAAGCTGTCGGAGAATGGTTTCCGGCGCGGCAAAGAGCGCTTGGCGTCGGAATTTTCAATGCCGGATCGTCGCTTGGTTCCGCTTTGGCCGGACCGGTCATCGCCTCGCTCACCCTCGTTTTCGGATGGCGCGTGGCATTTGTATTTACCGGCGTGATTGGCTTGGCGTGGCTGGGCGCCTGGTTGATCCTCTACGATCCGCCGCACAAGAATCGCTGGCTGCGCGCCGGCGAATACGCCTCGCTCAAAGATCACGTGGAGCCGCCGGAGCAGACCCGGGCGGCATCGGCGCAAAGCGTCGATTGGCGCAAAGTGATTCGCATGCGCGAGTGTTACACCCTCATACTCGCCCGCTTCTTCACCGACCCCGTGATTTACTTCGTGATCTTCTGGCTGCCGGAGTATTTGCACAAAGAACGCGGGTTCAACCTCGCGATGATCGGGCGTTACGGCTGGATTCCATTTCTGTTCGGCGGCATTGGCTACGTGGTGGGAGGATGGCTCTCGGGGCGGCTGATCCGCGCCGGTTGGAACCTGCCGGCGGCTCGGAAGGCAGTGATGGCGATGGGTGCTGCCGTAATGCCGATCGCGATCTTCGCGCCACATGCGCCCAATGCCGCGATGGCCATTGGCGCAACCTGCTTCCTTACACTAGGTCACGCATTCTTCACGTGCAACGCGCAGGCGCTCCCCACGGATTTGTTTAAGGGCCAGGAAGTAGGGACGGCGACGGGGTTTTCGGGAATGGGCGGCGCGATCGGCGGGATGATCGCTAACTTGGGAACGGGCTATCTGGTGCAGCACTTCTCGTATTCACCCGTTTTCCTGCTGGCAGGCTTGATGCATCCACTGGCCGTGACACTGGTTTATGCGATGCTACCAGCGCGCAGGCTCCACGTCATTGAGGTTCGCGGTGTTGCCGGCACTTTGCGCTGAAGACGCAGCGGTGTTTACAAGATGGTAATTACTATAGGTGATCTCCTCGTTGAGATCGCGCGTTTTAACCATCATGATCCGCGCGGTTCCGTTGACGTCGATCCGTTTCACCACCCAGATCCCATCCTTGAGCCGCATCCGCTCGAGCAGAATTTTCGAGCCTTTTGAGACGCGCGCCAGAATAAACCCGAACGATACCGTATCCATCACGTCGGCTTCGGCGCGCATCCACTCGAGATCCTGCTTGTCGATATAAAGTTTGGCCTGGATTTTGGGAAAAATGCGAGAAGACATGCTGTGTGGCAAGTAATTGGGATTCGGAGTGCACTCCACCAGATATGCCGGCCGGCCCTCGATGGTTCGTTCGCCCAGCAGCTTAAATTGAAAAGCATCCGGGACCTCCTTCAAAAAGCCGCGCTGTTTTTCATAGTCGGCAATGCGTTTTTGCCGTTCCGAGGGCGACTCATGACGGCGTGCCTCAAGCGTCCTTTCGTATTTTTCTTTTTCTTTCGATTCCTCGGCCGTAGTGAGAGGATGTCCGTCTTTCCCAATCAGCCGCTCATAAGGGGTACCTTCAATCGTGACAACCTGGTTCACGGTAATGCTCTTGGCGCCGCTTCTCATCTCCACGTCGCGTTGCGTGTAGGTGTAATTTACAGTCGCGCGCCAATCGCGTTGGTAGTTGTCGAGTGATTTCCGGACTAACTCGCGGGCGTCCGGCTGACCTGTTAGGGCGGGCACAAACGCCATCGCGGCCGCCATCCCGACAACGAGCGTCCTCATGCAGCAACAATTTTAGCAACTGCACTTCCCATCTAATGGCCCAGCAGCCTTTCAGAGCGAATCAGGAATTGGTTTCGACAAGTTGGTGAGCCGCAAGACGGTACAATCGGGAAAAGCGCGAAGCGCCCGGTGATGTTGTCGCGCGGGCTCCGCGTCACAACTCAATGAATGCTGCCGAAGCCATCAAACAAGCGGTTCCACAAGCTACACAACAGAAACTTCCCCCAGCGAAACTTTTCATCGACGGCCGTCTGGAAGAATCCGCGGGCGGCGGAACTATCGACGTAATTAATCCGGCGACCGGCGATTTGCTGACCACCGTTCCGGACGGAAATTCAGCCGATGTCGACCGCGCCGTCGCTGCCGCGCGCTTGAGCTTCGAAAAGAAGTCCTGGCGCGGGATGGACCCGTCGAAGAAAGAGAAAATCCTCTGGGGTCTATCGGAAATCCTACTTAAGAATAAAGAGGAATTGGCCGCGCTCGAATCGATGGAGAACGGCAAGACCTTGCGCGAAGCAGCGGGCGCGGACGTCGCTCCGGCGATTGACGCGTTTCGCTATTATGCCGGCTGGGTCCGCAAGATCTACGGCGAAACCATTCCAGTCGACGGGCCTTACCTGAACTACACGCTTCGCGAACCGGTGGGCGTGGTGGGCGCGATTGTCCCCTGGAACTTCCCGCTGCAGATTGCGGTGTGGAAAGTCGCTCCGGCGCTCGCGGCGGGCTGTTCCATTGTTCTAAAGCCTTCCGAGATGACTCCGCTAACCGCCTTAAAGCTCGCCGAGTACGCACTTGAAGCGGGCATTCCCGAAGGCGTTTTGAACGTAGTCACGGGATACGGCCACACTGCGGGAGAAGCGCTCGGGCGGCATATGGACGTGGACAAAATCAGCTTCACGGGAAGCATTCGCACGGCGCGCGCGCTGCTGAAAGCGTCGGCGGAGTCGAATCTGAAGCGCGTCAGCCTCGAGCTTGGCGGCAAATCCCCGAACATTATTTTTCCGGACTGCAACATGGAAGCAGCGGTCAAAGCCGCGTTCTGGGGCATCTTCGCGAACAAAGGAGAGATTTGCAGCGCCGGATCGCGTTTGCTCTTGCATCAGGACATTCACGACCGCTTCCTCGATGAGATGGTGGCGCGCGCTTCGAAAATGAGGGTGGGCGATCCGCTCGATAAGGGCACGGCGATGGGATCCCAGGTTTCAGCGGCGCAGATGCAGCGGATTTTGGACTATATCGAAGCGGGCCAACAAGAAGGCGCGAAACTGCTTTGCGGTGGCGAGCGCGATTCAGACGGCGTAAAGGCCAAAGGCTTTTTCGTGAAGCCGACGATCTTCTCCGAGGTGAAGCCGCACATGAAAATCGCGCAGGAAGAGATCTTCGGGCCGGTCCTTTCCGCCATTCGATTTCAGAACGCGGATGAAGCCGTCGAGATCGCCAATGGCACGATCTACGGTCTCGTCTCGGCGATATGGACCCGCGATATTCAGCTGGCGCACCGCATGGCAATGAATATCAAAGCCGGCTCCGTATGGATCAACACTTACAACAATTTTGACAACGGGTCGCCCTTCGGCGGCTATAAGCAAAGCGGCTTTGGGCGAGATTTGGGACAGCACGCGCTCGAACAGTATACAAACGTGAAGTCTGTGTGGGTGGCGCTATGAGAAAGATTTTGACGATGTTGGTTCCGATTGCGATCGCGGGAGTGGCTTGGGTGGGCGCCCAGCCGTCCGGAGACCCCTTGATGGAGGGCTTCCGCATGGTGGAAGTCGCGTCGGTCGCGGATGCGATGGAGCAGCTTTACGGAACGCCCGCGCACATGTCGCACCATATGCGTCCGGTGTTCACCACCAAATTCGCGGGGCCGGCGGTCACGGTGCTGATGAAGAAAGAAGAGCACAAAGAGGGATCGAAAGCCTCGCAGGGAATGCTGGATGCGATCGACGCGGCGCCTGCCGGATCGGTGTACGTGATGGTGTTGGAGGATGGCGGCGATATCGCGGGGATTGGCGGGCTGATGGCGACGGCGATGAAAGTTCGCGGGCTTGCGGGCGCCGTAATCGATGCGTCGGTACGCGACACGCCGCAGATCAAAAAAATTCAATTCCCGGTTTTTAGCGTGGGGATTGCACCTTCGACTTCAGTGAACCACTATCGATTCGCGGGTGTGAACGTCCCGGTAACTTGCGCGGGAGTAAAGGTTAATCCGAACGACATTATTGTTGCGGACGAGGATGGAGTGGCGGTAGTCCCGCGCGCGCATGCGGCTGAAGTGTTGAAGCGCGCGCAGGATTTGGACGACACCGAACATCGCATGCTGCCTTTCATAGAGAAGTTCCGTTCGATGAAAGATGCCGTCGCGAAGTTCGGCAGGATTTAACATATACGATGAATCGCGACTAATTCGGTTGAACTACGGAATCGATAACATGGATCACGCCGTTCGACTGCATTACGTTGGCGATAGTAACCTTCGCCGTGCCGCCCTTTTCATCCTTAAGCGCGATGTTATCGCCGTCCATCATTGCGGTTAGCGTTCCGCCACTTACGGTTTTCAATTCCGCTTTGCCGCCGCCTGCCTTGATTTCCTTCTTCAACATCGCCGCGGTCATTTTGCCAGGGACGACGTGATAAGTCAAAATTTTGACCAGAGTTTCTTTGTTCTCGGGCTTTAAGAGCGTATCGACAGTGCCCGCGGGCAACTTGGCGAAAGCCTCGTTAGTCGGGGCGAAAACCGTGAAAGGCCCGTTGCCCTTCAGAGTATCGACGAGTCCGGCAGCCTTAACCGCGGCGACCAATGTAGTGTGGTCGGCCGAGTTGACCGCGTTGTCGATTATGTCCTTATTCGCGTACATTTCCTGACCGCCAACCATCGGGTTTTTCGCGGCAAAAGCCACCGATCCAACCGTAAGCGCCAAGGATGCAACTGCAAGTAATCCGATTCTTTTTCTCATGATCTTCTCCGTTAGTTTGTTCTGCTGCTTTCTACTGACTTCTACGCTGATTGATTCCAGCCGGATTGCCATAAGCGCAAAACAAACTGTTAGGACTTATTCATGTAATTAGTAATTAAATGGATCGTTCGTGACCTAAACAAGCAAATCCGCAATCGGTTACGCCTTCAATAACCGGCCAATCGCGCGAGTAGCTTGCCGGATTCGCTGCTCATTTTCGACGAACGCGAACCGCACATGACCTTCGCCCATCGGTCCAAAGCCAACCCCTGGCGAGACCGCCACTAGCGCTTCCTTCATCAGCAACTTCGAAAATTCGAGCGACCCCAAGTGCCGGTGCTCCTTGGGAAGAGCAGCCCACAAAAACATGGACCCTTTCGGCGATTCCACCGGCCAGCCGGCGCGATTTAATCCGGTGACCAGAACGTCGCGGCGGCGCTGATAAGTCGCGCAAATTTTCCTGGTATCGTTCTCGCACTCGCGAAGCGCAATGATTGAAGCAATCTGAATTGGCTGGAACACGCCGTAATCGAGATAGCTCTTGATCCGCGCGAGCGCGGCGATCATCTTGCGATTGCCGAGGCAGAAACCGACACGCCATCCCGCCATGTTGTAGCTCTTCGATAGCGAAAAAATCTCGACAGCAACGTCCTTGGCTCCTTCTACCTGCAGGATACTCGGAGCTTTATAGCCATCGAAACAGATGTCCGCGTAAGCGAAATCGTGAATCACGTAAGAGCCGTAATGGCGCGCCAGGCGGATGATCTCCCGAAAGAAATCGAGATCGACGCAGGTGGTGGTCGGATTATGAGGAAATGAAATCAGGACGATTTTCGGAGGATGCGCCCCGCGATAAAGGTCTTCCAGGCGGCCGAGGAATGTCGCCGCGTCCGGCATGGGCAGCGTGCAGGCGTGCCCTTCGGACATGACCACGCCGTATTGATGAATCGGATAAGCCGGATTCGGCGAAGCCACCACGTCGCCCGGTCCGACGATAGCGAACAGGAGATGGGCCAACGCGTCCTTGGCGCCGATCGTGACGATAGCTTCAGATTCGGGATCGAGCGTTACGTCGTAATTCGCCTGATACCGCTTTGCGATCTCCTGACGCAGGTGC
>JALYXS010000681.1 GCA_030946965.1 Acidobacteriota bacterium | reverse complement strand
CTATCTCCGAGTTGTGGGAATTGCTCAGCCGCATCGCGCGATATGTAATTGCGTTCGGGGCAACCGTGGCGCTTACCACCACGCTCTATTACTTCGGTCCTTTTCGAAGGCAGCGATGGTCCAAGGTATGGCCCGGCGCGGTGCTGGCGACAGTTCTGTGGCTCGGCGCGACGGCGGGCTTCGCTTGGTATGTGCGCCACTTATCGAACTACAACGTGATGTACGGCAGCATCGGGACCAGCATCGCGCTGTTGGTTTGGATGTACTTGATGGCCGTGATCGCGATTTTGGGATGCGAGTTTAATGCCGAGTATGAACGGATGCCGGCGGCGTAGTTGTTGATTTGATGATGTGGCGCGGGCACTTGAGTCCAATACGACGGATATCATCGAGCAGTCATGCCGCATCGAAAAAGCGCCGGTACCACTCGACGCTTTCAGTCAGGCCGTCTTCAAGCGTGTAGACCGGCTTCCAGTTCAGAAGTTTTTCCGCCTTGGAGGAAGACACGTACTGATCGCGACTCCCGGCGCGCGCTTCGTCCAGCAGAATCGGTTCCAGGTCCTCGCGATGCATCAGGCCGCGCAGTGCGTCGACGATTTCGCGCACGCGAAATGGCTGAGCCGGTCCGAAATTGAACGCTTCGCCGCGAATGTCGTCTCGATACAAAAATTCCGCGATCGCGAGATAAGCCTGAACCACATCCTCGACATAGACGTAATCCCGCGTGTACATGCCGTCGTTGCGCAAGATCGGCCGGTTGCCCCAGTGCAGGCTGCGAATGGTGCCCGGGACGATGCGGCTCCAGTTGAGATCGCCGCCGCCGTAAATAGTGCCGCAGCGGGCGATCGCGACCGGGAGGCCGTAGGTGTGGAAATAGGACTGGGCGATGAGATCGGCGCAAGACTTCGAAACATCGTAGGGGAAGCGGCCGAGCGCGGGCATCTCTTCGACATATGGCAAGGCCACGCCGGGGCCGTAAGCTTTATCGCTTGAGGCAACGATTACGCGCTGCACCAGATCCCCGTGAACGCGGCACGCTTCAAGCACATTCCAGGTGCCACGAATGTTCGCTTCGAACGTGCCGAGAGGATTCCGGAACGCAGTGCCGGCAATGGTTTGGGCCCCGAGGTGGAAGACAGTATCGATCTGGTGGTCGCAGATGGCGCGTTCGGCGTCGCGATAGTTTTCAAGAGAGCCGTTTACCACGGAGATGCGATTGAACGATCCGCCCCGGACGAGTTCGCTTTGCGGATCGCAATCGCGGATGAGGGCTACCACGGTTGCGTCCCGCTCCAAAAGCTTCTTGATAAGCCAGGAGCCTACAAGTCCGGTCGCGCCGGTCACCAGCACGCGTGTTGTGCGCCAGTAGCTCATACCCAGACCTTCCACGTGGGCTTGGGCAGCGCCGACGTCTCCTTGGTGTTCATTGAGAGTAAGAACGGATGTGGCTGCGGGGCGTTCCCGGTCTCAGGTATTTCTGGTGTAAACTATCGGCCTATGAGCACCACTGCCATGTCCGCCCCCCAGCCCAATCCCGCGGTTATTTTTGACACCATCAACGCCTATCAACGCTCCGCTACGTTGAAAACGGCCATCGATCTCGACGTGTTCACGGCTATCGCTCGAGGGAACGACGGCGCGGATGCGATCGCCAAAGTCGTAGGCGCATCCAGTCGCGGAATCCGTATTCTTTGCGATTATCTGACAATCTGCGGTTTTCTTTCGAAAAACGGCGATCGATACTTACTAACTCCCGACGCTGCCGTATTCCTCGATCGGAACTCACCCGGATACGTGGGAAGCATGGTAAATTTTATGCTCGATCCACGCCTGATCGCTCCGTTTCTCGATTTGACTCAGGTGGTCCGCACCGGAAGAACCACACTTCCCGATCAAGGAACCGTGAGCCGCGACAATCCCGTCTGGATAGAATTCGCCAAGCAGATGGCGCCGATGGTTTATCCTTCGGCGGTAGAGATCGCGGATCTCGCCGCCGGACAGGGCGAAATGAGAGTCTTGGACATCGCAGCCGGGCACGGGCTGTTCGGGATTCAGATCGCCCTGCGGAATGCGGACGCGCGAATTACCGCTCTCGATTGGCCCGGCGTGCTCGCCGTCGCCACGGAGAACGCCCAAAGATCGGGCGTCGCCAGCCGGCACTCGACACTGCCCGGCGACGCCTTCGAGGTTGAGTTTGGCGGGCCTTACGATCTTGTTCTATTGACGAATTTCCTGCACCATTTCGATCCTGCCACATGCGAAAAGTTGATGCGAAAGATCTTTGAGGCTCTTGCTCCTGCCGGGCGTTGTGTCACGCTCGATTTCGTGCCGAACGATGATCGCGTTTCACCCCCGGTCGCCGCGGGATTCGCCATGATGATGCTGGGGACTACAGTCGCCGGCGATGCGTACACCTTCGCCGAATTTGAGACCATGTTCCGTCATGCCGGCTTTGCATCGTCGCAACTTCACCCGCTTACGAATGCGCCGCAATCGGTTATTTTGAGCAGTAAGGCTTAGACGCCGCGCTGCGGAATCACGACTTCCGTGGAACTGATTAATGCCGCGATCGCATCCCGAACCCGTTCGGTGAGCTGCCCCCGGTCTTGCACCGTCAACCCGACCGTCGGGATTGGCTCCCCTACAATCAGCCGCACAGTTCCTGGCCGCACCAGCCAATCGTGTATTGGCAGAACCTCGCGCGTCCCAATAATCCCCATCGGCACAATCGGCACGCCCGCCTTGATGGCGACGTAAGCCGCGCCTTCCTTGAACTCGCGCAATTCGCCTTCACTGCGGCCGCCCTCGGGAAAAAGCAGCACGGAAATGCCGCGCTCACGGATCAGCCGCGCGCCCTCCGCCATCGACTTGATCGAAGCGCGCGGGTTGTCGCGGACCACCGGAATGTGTCCGGCCCGGTACAGGTGCGTTCCCATCAGAGGAATTAGAAACAGGCCCTTTTTGGCGAAGAACCGGAATTCAAGCGGGATAGTTGCCAGAACCAGTGGCGTATCCATGTAACTGCAATGATTGGCGGCCAGAACATAGCTCCGTGCTGGATCAAGCTGAGCCACTCCTTGCGATTCCGTGTGGATCCCACTGATTCGCAACAGTATATGCGACCACAGCCGCGCCAGGCGGTGCTGCTTCCGGCCAGTGGAGTCGAACACCGATGTGATCAGCGAGATGGCGCCCATAACAATTGTCATGACGATGATGGCCGGATCGGTGATAAAAAGCGCCCGGAGAGCGGTCACGCGAGATCGGTGTGGGAGGCTTTCAAAATTTCTTCGATTTTGCTTGCCATGGCGGCGATGTCTTCGGCGTGGTCCGGCAAGGTCTGGCCCTTCGGCACGCCGTTGATGATCCTTCGCGCATTGACGTAATCCGGGTCTTTACCCTCCCGAATGTAGCCGTCCAATTTCTTGCCGGTAAACCAACCCTCTTCCATGCCGCGTATGGCGACGTCGTAGGCCGTTGCGGGTTCGAACGCCAAATCCGGGTTGTTTACCAGATCGATACCCAGCCGCTCCCCGGCGCGCGCGTAGTTCTGGCGGCCGGTGAGTTGGACGTATCCCCGGCCCCGGAAGCGGAATCCATCGCCGGGCTGGACGTTGCCAAGCTTGCCATCGTACCGCGCGAAGTAACCCTCGGTGCCATGCTCGGCAATCGGTTGGAAAGTGTGCGCCGTTTCCCACTTAAAGGTTGCCAGTGCGTACGCGATGTCGCGGTCGTCGTTCCAGGTCGCGTCCCCCTCGATTTTGGTCAGGAGGAATTCGAGGCCGGAGACCTGTGTCTGCGTCAACGGTCCAAATCGCTCCCGGAATCTCTCAAAGAACTTGTCATGGTCGGATTGGAACATATTCCTGGCTATAGCAGCAACTTGCGCGC
>JALYXS010000669.1 GCA_030946965.1 Acidobacteriota bacterium | reverse complement strand
ACGTCACCGTAACGTGAATGTCATAGCCTGCCTGAAAGGCGCTTGCGCCAGTGGAGGTTAGAGTCGCCGATAGCTTATCCGTGGAGATCGAAAGCGCCAACCGGGACGGGCTGTCGGCGATCGCGCTTTATCTTGAGAGCCTCTCGGCTCACGGGGAGCCGCTTCCAGTCGAGGGCGCGTGATTCCAGGGGAGAGTGACGGTTCCAGTCTCTAATCCTGCCTAGAATGGCGAAGCTTCTTCTCTCACTGCGCGGAAGGTGGTCCGAGCCCTCAAACGGGCGGATTCATCGAGGACCGGCAGAAGGGAAGCCACCTCATCTTGATTCACCCTGAGACGAAGGCTCGAACCGTGGTACCTGTTCATCCGGGCCGGACCGTCAAGGAACCACTTCTCCGCGCTATCATCCGGGACGCGAACCTCGGGGTTGAAGAGTTCACTGAGTTGCTGTGATATAGCCGAGGCTGGGAGCCGCGTCTTGAGCAGGAAGGCGACCGCTTCCGTGTGAGGCACAATGCTGTTCGCTTTACAAGGGTGAATGTTCGTCCAGGTAGCTTGTTGGTTGATCGCCGGATCACAAGAACTGGGCCTCAGTTTCCGACCGACTTTCTCGTCCACCGTTCCAACGCGCTATGCTCCTCCTTTTTTTTGCGTTAGGTGTGAGGGGGACTGAAATGTGGCCATACCGCTGGAAGGTGGTTCCGCAAGCGGAACCCAGTCCTGGCAAGCACCTGATGTATACTCCTCGATCATGCGTCCAACGCTCCTCTTCATCTTTACGGCGGTTGCCGCTTTGGCTCAACCCGTCCCACAAGGCGCTCCACAAGCCCGTCCGGCTCCGCCCCCGCGGCTCGTTTCGCCGGAGGTGCACCCGGATCATAGCGTCACTTTCCGTTTTCGCGATCCCAACGCGAAGGAAGTGATTCTTGCCCGCGAAGGCGGCCCGCGCGTGCCCATGCAGAAGGATGAGCAAGGCGTCTGGAGCGTGACGACCGAACCGCTGCAGCCGGATATTTACGGCTACTCTCTGGTAGCGGACGGGGTCGGTCTGATCGACCCGGGCAACCCGCTGATGAAGCCGAACCTGCTCAACACCCAGAGCGCGGTGGATGTACCCGGGCCTCCCTCGCTGCCTTGGGAGATTAGCGACGTGCCGCGCGGAACGGTGCACCGCCATTTCTATAAATCGGGCGTGGTTGGCGACAGCCGCGACTTCTACGTGTATACGCCGCCCGATTACAATCCCACGGCCAGCACGCTCTATCCGGTTCTCTATTTGCTGCATGGGTTCAGCGACGACGCGAGCGGCTGGACGGCGGTCGGACGCGCTAACGTGATCCTCGACAATTTGATCGCGCAAGGCAAGGTAAAACCGATGCTGATCGTCATGCCGCTCGGTTACGGCGCGCCGGAAATCGTGACGCGAACGGGTCCGCCGTTGCGCGATCCAGGACTGCGCATGAAGAACATGGATAAGTTCCGGGACGCCCTGTTTACGGAAGTGATCCCGCGGGTGGAAGGGTCTTACCGGGTGATCAAGGACCGTAACTCACGCGCAATCGCCGGCTTATCGATGGGCGGAGCGGAATCGCTCTATACCGGACTGAATGCCATCGACCGGTTCGCCTGGATAGGCTCATTCAGCGCTGGCGGGCTTGGCGAGGATTTCGATACTACCTTCCCGAAGCTCGACGCGAGAGCCAGTGAACGGCTCAACTTGTTGTGGGTTGCTTGTGGAACCGAAGACGGCCTGATAAAGACCAATCGGAACCTGCGGGAATGGCTGAAAACCAAGGGCGTTCGTCATGCGGATATCGAAACGCCTGGGGTGCATAGCTGGATGGTATGGCGCCGGAATTTGGCCGAATTTACGCCGCTTTTGTTTCAGAATAAAACGACTTAGCGATTTTAAGGAGGGCTGGCCGAAATCCACCATTGGGCGGTGGATTCCGGCCAAAGAAAACCTCCGTCCAATCGATAACTCCAGACGATACAATACGTCCGGATTGGTTCGATACATGCATTGTGACTGGAATGAGGATCTATTGCATGGCAGCAGTTGGTTTGCTGGCGTCGGCGAGTTTCGCGTTCGGGCAGGACCAGTCGAATCTTCCGCCTCCGGACGATCGGGCGGCTCGGCAAAATCCGGGCGGCGGGTTCCGGCGCGTGCCGGATTCGATTGTCCCGCCGCAACTTACTATTCCGCCGGGCACCTTTCTTACCGTCCGGGTCAATCAACCTTTGTCCTCCGACCATAACCAGGCTGGCGATGCTTTCTCCGCGACGCTGGAGCGCCCTTTGGTGGTAAATGGCGTGATAGTCGCGCAACGCGGCCAGACACTAGGCGGCCGCGTGGTGGAAGCGCGTAAAGCGGGACGGGTGGAGGGATTGTCGAGGTTAGGAGTTCAACTGACGGACCTGACTCTGGTGGATGGGCAACAGTTACCGATCCAATCGCAATTGATCAGCCGGACTGGGAGGGATTCGGTGGGGCGGGATGCCGGTGCGCTTGTGGGGACGACGCTCTCCGGGGCAGCCGTCGGAGCCGCGGTTAACGGCGGTGTTGGAGCCGGAGTTGGAGCGGCGGCCGGGCTGGTAGTTGGGACCATTGGCGTGCTGCTCACGCGAGGACACTCGACTGTGATATACCCGGAATCGGTACTGACTTTCCGGATCGACGCTCCCGTTACGATTGCGACCGACCGGGCGCCCCAAGTGTTCCGGTATGTGGACCCCAATGAGTACGACCGGCCCTATGACGATCTAGCGCGCGACCCGCGAATGCGAACGCGCGTGGCGAGTCCTTGCGGCCAGTACGGTTGCCCGCCCCCACCCCCGCCTGCTCCGTATTACTACGGACCAAGTCTCTATCCTAGCTACTACGGGCCGGGGTTCTCGTTATCCTTTGGGCCGGGCTATTATCGCCGCGGGTTCTATGGTCCCGGATTTTACGGGCGCGGGTTTTACGGACGGGGTTACCGTCGTTAGCGTTTTGACGTTCAAGTGAGGTGAATCTATGCGCAATATAGCGATTTTGTTTTTCGGATTAGCATTGGCTGGTTCGGGTCTTGCCCAACACGGCGGAGGGGGCGGAGGCGGATCGCGCGGAGGCGGTTTCAGCCGAGGCGGATCGGGCGGCCGGGGATTTGGCGGCGGGGGCGGAGGTTTCGGGTCCCGGAGTTACTCCGGCGGGGGCCGCGGATACTCTGGCGGTTTCGGGGCGCGAAGCTATGGCGGTGGTTATAACCGCAGTTACGGTCGCGGTTATGGCGGCTATCGTGGCTACGGTGCATATGGATATGGCGGCGGCTACGGTTACCGGTCTTACTACCGTTCTCCTTGGCGCGGTTTCGGATGGGGTCTTGGATTGTCCTATGGGCAGGATTATTATGGCGACGGTTACGGCTATGGATACGGTTACAATCCTTACTATGCGTACGACCCGTACGCGTACTCGCCATATAGTTACTATGCTCCCGCGCCCGTAATTGTGCCACGCTCGCGCATTTACATCGGGGG
>JALYXS010000661.1 GCA_030946965.1 Acidobacteriota bacterium | reverse complement strand
CGCTTGAAACGTAAGGGTCGCGGGATGCAAACGGCCCGTCCGGGGCACGGCCCGCTCCACTACACCAGCCAGGTGCAGTGTGCTCCGAATGGGCCGTGACCGAACGATTGCTCTGGCTATCTTCCGCGCCCTCCTTTCTTCGCCTAACTGGTGGATCCAGCCGGCGAGCGCCTTTTCGGCACTCCGATTGACCAGGTCGCTCGCCGTTTCGCCACGGCTTTGATCCATGCGCATATCGAGCGGCCCATCGGTCATAAATGAAAAACCTCGCGGCGCTTCCGTTAGCTGGAAGCGGCTGACCCCCAAATCGGCCAGCAAACCGTCCACTTTGCCGTATCCCACTTCGGCCAGGACATCCGCGAGTGTCGAAAACGTTGCGTGAATAAACTGAATCCTGGCTGTTACAGCGAGCGTGTTTTGGCGCGCGATGGCGAGCGATTCCGCGTCGCGATCGCACGCGATCACCTTGCCGGTAGTCAGCCGCCGCGCGATCTCCCCGGTGTGGCCCCCCAAGCCGGCTGTCACGTCTAGATAAGTCCCATCCGGACGGATCGCTAGATATTCGAGCGCTTCGGCGCGCAGAACGGGAAAGTGTGACATTGTTCATCACTTCAAACCCGCCCGCTCTAGGACGTCCACATTGGCGGTGGACGCCTTTGAAGCACGCTGTTTGCGCTCCTGGTACACCGCTTCCGTCAAAACCTGAACCCGGCCTTTATAGGCGTACAAGTGCAATTCCTGGCTGGTCAGATCCAGTTCGTCCCTTAACGAGGAGTTGAACAACACCCGGCCCTGGTTATCCATTTCGGCTTCCGCGCCCAAATCCGCCGCCGTGAAGGCCACATCCTGGGCAACCTGGGGGTCGTCACGGTAATTGTCGAAGAACTTTTTATTTTCATCCCAGACCGCGATCGGATATATTTGAGCAATGCGTCGATCGAGACTGGTGACGAACAATTTCTTTTTGGGCAGGCTATTCAGGTACTGCACGAAGGGAGCGGGCATTTTCAGGCGGCCCTTGTCGTCCAATCGCCCGGGATACATCCCGTGTGGCGGTTCGATCGGCGATGCAGCGTCAATCCCCTCTGATTCCACTTTTTAGCCACTTGCGTACTACTTTTGGCCCCCAACAGATTGTGGCACGTGGAAAAAATGATTGCAATAGTTTTTTTAGGCAAACGCGTTCATTTCTAGCAAGATACGTTGCTACCAGTGAGGCTAGACCTGAAAGTTCGCACCACAACATGTTGCTTTTTGGGCGAACATATGGCGAATATTTTTCCCCTCAGAAGGTTTTCAGGAGAAGGTTAGTACCGAAATTTAAGCTTGGGCGAGACGCAAGTGCGCCATCTCCGGCAGCAGTCGATAATCCAAGCGGGCCGAAGCAATGGACTCGCCGAGTTGTTCAATGCGCGCTTCTTCGATGTGCCCTCGCGTGGAGGCAAGACGCAGATATTCGATTTTCTCCGGCTCTATTCCCATTACACGGCAGCAAGTGGAGTCGAGAGCGACCATGTCCGCCCCCATGACGATCACATTAGATTGGCGCGGCGTTCCTTGAATAGGGCCGTTTCCGTCCATGCCGACGATGCCATCCACAATGCCGAAGCATCGCGGGAAAATGCGGTGCAACTCCGCAACGGATGTATCTATTCCAATAAAATGCAGCTTGTTTTTGGGCCAGCCGTAGACCGCGCCCGGAACCAGCCCAAAAAGATTTTTCATCGACAGGGTAGCGCCGGCCCAGTGATGCGTTTTCATCTTGGCCAAGGAGACAATCAAGTCGGCTCGAAGCGCCGTACGGGGCAGATAGATCTCCGTTAACTCGGCTAAATTGCGAATCGGGCTGACATCGTCGCGATTCAGATCCGTGAAGCGCCGGTCGAAGCCGGAAATCCCGGCACGATATCCCGCTTGCTCGGTCAGGGCGGTGGTATCGCGCCTGTGACCGGGACCCTCGCCAATCGACACGTCCGAAGCTCCGAGGCGCTCGAACGCTTCAACGGCGGCCGCGACCAACGCCACGTTCGTGTTGATGGGAGCCCCCCGGTCGAACTCCACAAGATTCGGCTTCAGTAGGACGCGCTTGCCCGTAACGTCGAGACCGCATAACGCCGCGCCCCGAAGTAAGCTGTCGACGAGATCGCCGGAGTAAGAAGCGGCGCGAAGTATCGCCACGCGCGATTGCCCGCGCGGGCCGGTGTTGAGAACGGAACGGCTACAACCGGCCAATCCGGCGGCCGCCGCGGGAATAAATACTCGTCTAGAAATCATCCCAGCACCCGATTACTCGCAAGCTCTTGGAGGGCGGTCAAAAGAACGTCGATCGTGGGATCGGGGCGTCCGGGGTCGACCGAAACGCCGTGCGCGTGAAGGGCGATGGTTAGCCACGCCTTTGCCAAAGGGGACGGTGACTCCCGCCACATCTTTGAAGCCAGGGCTAGCGAACTCTTGAGCTGAGGCGAGCGGCTGCCCTTCAGGCCGAGCAGCGCGACCGCGGTAGTTTCCGGGTACGACGGCAGGTCTACACGATAGACCTTGCGGTTGCCATAATTCCATCCGCCATCGACGCACCGGCGATTGAAAAGCATGCGTTCCGCCAATTCACCGCGTTGGCGAAGCTCGGCGGCCTTGTATCGCCCCCAAGACATTTTCATGGCAAGCAGCGCGTGTGAAGTAGGCTCGACCCAGGAGGAAGTGTCGGGGATCCAAGGCCATCCGGTCAAAGCCGGGTCGATATCTATGACCGAGGATGAAAAGAAACTGGCGATTCGTTGCAGCGGCCCGTGCTCCGCGCCTTTGGTTTTCAGCAGCCAGGCGACGCCCCGGTGAAACGAGGAATCGTGAACTCCGCGGATTGCATGCAGCGTGACGCAAAGCGCCGTCGTCCAGTGCGGCTCATTAATCTGCTCAGCGGGCTTCCAGCCGCCTTCGGGCAATTGCCAGGAGCGCATCAATTGCCAACCCCTCTCGAAAGAACGACCGTGACTCCCGGCCGGATGCAACGCCAACAAAGCGTAGGCCGTCGGCTCAAGCCACGACTCTTTGCCGGGGAAGTAGCCCCATCCCCCGTCCGAATTTTGGGCTTGAGCTAAGAAGCGCGTTTTCTGTTCGTCGAAATTCATTTGCGGCAAACTGTCACGTATACGGCCGGCCGGGTCTTGGAGTTCCCGGCCGGCCCTTGGCACGGCACCGTCTAAAGCTACGACCCAGCCGTGGTTAGAACCGAAACTGCGGCCGTAAAAACGGCGGTTATGGCTCCCGCGATATTCGGCATTAGTGCGCCCGCCGCGACCGCGATAAAACCGGCCATCAGCGCGTATTCAATCAGATCCTGCCCTTGGTTATCCCGCCAAAGGCGCAAGTGGAATAGCTTATCCATCCGCCTCATGTGGATCCCTTAAGAGGCAGTAAGGACCGACGTCACCTTTGTGAAAACCGCCGTAATCGCCGTGGCAACGTTCGGCATCAAAGCTCCCGCGGCGACCGCGATAAAACCGGCCATCAGCGCGTACTCGATGAGGTCCTGCCCCCGGTTGTCTTTCAGAATCTGCAAATTGATGAACAATTCGTTAATGCGTTTCATGTTTTTCCTTGTATGTCGTCGTTTGGCTGGCGGTTAATCCGCCGTTGACCATCTATCGGCTGCCATTTCCGGGCACTTTAGTGTTAGCGGCAAATATTTGTCTCATCCGCGAAGAAATTTAATCGGGAGGAAGCTGGACCAGCTCTTTTTCGGAGTACGTTCCAAACCGGTGAGCCGCTCGCACAGTGAGACGACCGCCTTGCCGAATTTCGAACCCGGTTGTACCATTTTTCCGTCGAGCACCGCCTTCTGCACACCTTCATAGTCGCTAGGGAGAACGTGAAAAACCTCGGTTTTTAGCGCCGTCTCGATAGCGTCTTTGCTGAGGCCGTTGTCCTCTTTATAGCGGTTGACAATCAGCTTGATCCGAGCGCGTTCCACGCCATTTTGCTCTAGATATGAGAGTGTCCGGCGGGTAGCGTGGATCGCCGCGAGCTCGTTGGTCGTGATCAGCATTAAGCTGTCGCACAGCCTCCCGAGTTCGAGCTGCCATTCCGAAAGTGGTCCAGGGCTGTCGAGGATCACGGCGCCGTAAATCTCGCGCCAGAATTGGAGAATGGCCTTCAGGTCCGCGACCGGGAAACTATCGGGAACCGGGTTCTCGGGAGCCAGCAGCACATCGACCGATTGATACTCCGTGACCAGGCGCTTCCATAGACTCTCATCCATCCGGTCCCAGTCCGAAACCGCGTCCACGAAGCTGAACGGCGACTTCAATTTAAGAAGGAAGTTGATGCTTCCGGTAAGCGAGTCCAGATCGGCCAGCAATACTTTGCGCGAGTTGAACTGCCTCATGTGAAGAGCCACATTGCAGGCGATCGTGGTGCATCCGTAGGTTCCTTTGGCGGGCATAAAGCCCAAAACTTTACCGGGGGACCGCTTCGCGCCGGGGGCCTCGAATTTCCGCCCGAGCCGGTCTAGCGCGGCGCGCAACTGGAGCGGTTCCAATGGCTGAAACAGGAACTCACTCGCGCCGCAACGCAGGCATCTGAGGATTAAATCCGAATCGTTGCTGGTGTGGATGGCGATTACCGGAACTCCCGTTTCGGCTAATTCGGAGAGGATCTGAATGGCGGTGTTCTCGTCGGTCCCAACGTCGAGAAAACAGATATTCCGCTCCTGCTTTAACATGGCGCCAAGAACCACGTTCATAGCCGGATATTTGGCGTTGCCGGCGCATTCCGCTAATTGCAGCCAAGTCCCCAGCGTGGAACGTATTTCGGTTCTCAGCGCGTCATTCGGACAGATCAGCAGGGGCTTCCACTCGGTGAGAGTAGCGGTCTGGGTTTCTTCGAGCATCGGTAAAAGTCGGACTCTTACTCCATCGGCTTGGTCGGCCCGCCACTTTAGTAAAGTCGTGTCAATCGAGTCATGGCGGGGCAACCCTAAAGAATTCCGGCAGTTTGACCGAAAGACAATTCATGAGGTCGGAACGAGGCTTTGTGTTACTCACAACTGCGGTCTGTCTCCCCGTGATTGTAGGGATGCTCGGGCTGACGGTCGATGTGGGAAGACTGTACGTCATAAAGACTGAATTGCAGGAATTTGTGGACTCGGCCGCTCTCGCCGCCACCTATGAGCTAAACGGATCGAGCTCGGGGATCGCGAGCGCGACTGCTGTAGCGCAGAACGGTTTCAATGGCGGAACAGCCCTCAATCGCTGGAACTTTGGTACGCAGGCGGTGGCTTCTCCCACGGTTAGCTTCGCGCAGACATTCGGGGGGACTTATACCTCTTCTCCGGGATCCGGGGCCGGTTACCTGTTCACGCAAGTCACGGCTTCGGCGACCATCAATTTGTACTTCCTCCCGATTCTTCCAGGAGTGGCTCCGAGCCAAGCGGTAAACGCGACAGCTGTTGCCGGTCAAGCGGTGCGGGCGAGCTTGGGAGACGGTCTCTCCCCATTTTCACCGGATGCCCACAACGCGGGTGATGTGAACTTTGGATTCACCGCCGGCCAGCAATATACGTTAAAGTGGGCGCCACCGGGGCAACGGAAGCACGGAAATGAGTGCACCGGGGATTCCGGATTTACTCCTGGGGGCGGCACCAGCGATCGCGGCTTTATCGATGTCGGCCAAGGTAACGGGAATTCGGGCTTGCGCGCGGCCGTCGTGAACAACGACTTTTTGCTCGCCTCGCCACTGACTGCGGGCAGCGTCCTTTCATTCGTCTCCGGGAACAAAAGTGTTGGTCCGGCCGTGGACGAACGATTCGGCCAGGATACGGATCAGAGCTCCGTATCCTATTCAGCCTATTCTGGAAATGGCCGGCGCATCATTACCGTGGCGGTAAACAATGGCGGCGGGCTGGTAGCCGGGTTCGCGGCTTTCTTTTTGCCTCCGAGCGCGTGCGGCAGTAAAAACTCCAGTCCTTGCTGCGGCGAATACATCGGACCTGCCATTTTCGGCGGAAAACAGAAGGGTGGATCGTCAACTGGCGGCCTTTACACCGTCGCGCTGTTCCGCTGAATCGTGGCCCGCATGTCTTTGCTAAACAAACCCGCGGTGAACAAACCCGCAAACAGACACGTTCGAGGAAATGTGGTTATCGAGTTCGCGCTCGCCTTTAGTTTGCTATGGGCCACGCTCGCGGGCGTGTTCCAGTTCGGATACGCCATGTACATCTATAACGAACTGGGTGTGGCAATGGGGGACGGCGCCCGATTTTCCTCGACAGTAGACTTCGATTCCACAACCCAATCTTTTATCGGCAAAATTCAGAACATGGTGGTGTACGGGTCCCCTACAGGCGGTTCAACGCCTCTGGTGGCAGGTTTGGCATTGACTAATGTTTCCGTGACCTGGTCGGCCGATACAGCCGGAGTTCCGCAGACCATCACCGTCGCTCTGGTCAACTACACTTGCGACGCGGTCTTCAAGACTTTCACTTGGAACAACAAGCCAGCGGTGACGGTCCGGTATATGGGAGTCTACAAAAATTGACACCGAAAGCTCACGCAAGCCGGCGGGAACGCGGTTCCACGCTCATCGAGGGCGCGCTGATTCTGCTGGTTTTCCTCTCCACCCTGTTGGGTGTGATCGATCTCGGACAGGTACTGTTCTTTCATTTGATGCTGGCCGACCGCGTGCGCGCCGGCGCCCGATTTGCGATCGTTAATAATTACGACACCGCCGCGATCGCCAACATGGTTGTTTACAACAGCATCACGGCTCCGGGAGGCGGGGGCTCTGGGCTGTTTGGTCTTAAGACTTCCATGGTTTCCGTCAACCGATATGATATCGGCACGAGCGCGGACAGGATCGAAGTGGATATTTCCAATTTTCCCATTGCGTTTTACTCGCCTTTGCTCGCCGGACCCCTTAGTCCCAGAACCTTCCATTCCGTCATGCCTATCGAGAGCCTGGGAGCTTCTCAGTGATTCCGCCACTTAGGGTACGATGGGGATTCCGGACAAATGTTCGATTTGAGACTGCGGGAGAGTCGCATGGCGAGTGCCTGATAGCCACGCTGACCGGCCTTCCAGCGGGCATTCCGATAGCCCTCGACCAGATTAACCACGAGCTTTGGCGCCGCCAACAGGGCTTCGGCCGCGGCGGACGCATGAAGATCGAAACCGATGCGGTCAACATCGTTTCCGGGG
>JALYXS010000658.1 GCA_030946965.1 Acidobacteriota bacterium | reverse complement strand
GGACAGTTTGGCCGACCCGGAAACAATTCTAGCGGCCATCCGCGCCGGGGCGAGTGAATTCCTGTATCCACCTCTCGGCTCGAGCTTGCGCGACGCCTTCGAGCGTTTGTCCGGCGGACGAGGGAAGCAGCGCGGCGATTCCCAACATCCGAGCAAGACCATCGCATTTTTGTCGGCAAAAGGCGGATGCGGCGCCACGACGATTGCCTGTCACATCGCCGTCGAGCTGCAGAGGCAAACCAAACAGGAAGTACTTTTGGCCGATCTCGATCTGCACGCCGGGATGGTCGGCTTTCTGATGAAAGCCAAGTCTCCCTACTCCGTGCTCGACGCCGTCAAGAACATACAACGGCTCGATCTCAGTTTCTGGAAGGCTCTGGTGTCGAATGGAATTCCCGGCCTCAAAGTGATGGCCGCACCTTCCACCTTTTCCTATGAGGAGCCTCCCACCTACGACCAGATCCGGCATGTCTTGCGTTTCGTCCGGACGGAATACGACTGGACGGTTCTCGATCTGGGGCGTAGCCTCAGCCCGCTTTCCCGAGGTGCGTTGGTCGATGTCGATCAGGCGTTTCTGGTAACCACGCTAGAAGTTCCGGCTCTGCATCAAGTGAAAGGGATCGCGCAAAAGCTTCTCGAAAGCGGTTTTGACCAGACCAAACTCCATCTGATCCTAAACCGCATGCCGAAGAACCCGGAGATCAGCCCGGATGAGCTGGAGAAAATGTTGGGACTTACGCTTTACGCCACGCTGCCGAACGACTACCCGGGCTTGTACCAGTCCTACGCCGAAGGCACGCTGCTTCCGGCAAACAGCCGTTTGGCGCGCCACTTCGTGCATCTCGCGGCCAAGATCGCGGGCACGCCCGAGGAAAAAGAAGTGAAGCGGAAGTTCCCATTCTTCGGAAAGGAAAACAGCAATGGCCGCCAACTCCGCCAGTAATCTATTCGCGGGCAAGGACAACAGCTGGGTCACGCGGCTTCTAAACAAGGAAGCTTATACACCCCAATATCAGGAGCTGAAGTTCACTATCCACCGCAAGCTACTAGACCGGATCAATCTCGAGGCGCTGACGTCCATGGGCGGCGACCGCGTTCGCATGGAGATCCGGCCCGCGGTGGCGCGCCTAGTCGAAGAGGAGAAAACGCCACTCAGTCTGGTCGAAAAAGAACGGGTGATCGAGGAGGTGCTGAATGAGGTTTTCGGCCTCGGCCCGCTCGAACCGCTGCTTCAGGATTCGACTATCTCCGACATCCTGGTGACCACGCCGCGTCTGGTGTACGTCGAACGCGCGGGCAAACTGTATCGCACTCCGGTCGAGTTCAAAGACAATGCCCATCTGCTACGCATTATCGAAAAGGTTGTCTCGCGGGTAGGCCGGCGCATCGACGAATCGTCGCCCATGGTGGATGCGCGGCTGCCCGACGGGTCCCGCGTAAATGCCGTGATCCCGCCCCTTGCCGTCGATGGTCCGCTGCTCTCGATCCGCCGCTTCGGCCGCGATCCACTCCAGCCCGCGGATTTAATCCGCAATCTCTCGATGACCGAAGGCATGTCCCAGTTGATCGAGGCGAGCGTGAAAGCGCGGCTCAACATCATCATTTCGGGAGGGACGGGCGCTGGAAAAACGACTCTGCTGAACGTGCTCTCGGGCTACATCCCGGAAGACGAGCGGATCGTCACCATCGAGGATGCCGCCGAGTTGCAGTTGCGTCAGGTTCACGTGGCGCGCATGGAAACAAGGCCGCCCAATATCGAGGGAAACGGCGCCGTCCGGCAACGAGAGCTGCTGGTGAACGCCCTGCGCATGCGGCCCGACCGCATCATCGTGGGTGAGGTTCGCGGCGAAGAAGCGCTCGACATGTTGCAGGCCATGAATACGGGCCACGACGGCTCTCTCACGACGATTCACGCCAACAATCCCCGCGATGCGATTAGCAGGCTTGAAGTCATGGTTGGGATGGCGAATGTAAATATCGGCGTGCGTTCGATCCGCCAGCAGGTGAGCTCCGCCATAGATCTATTCATCCAGATATCGCGCTTCAGCGACGGGACGCGCAAGATCACTTACCTCACGGAGTGCGTCGGGATGGAAGGCGAGCAGGTCACCACGCAAGATATTTTCGTTTTCGAGAGAAGCGGCTTGAACGCGGAAGGCCGCGTTACTGGCCGGTTCCGGGCTACGGGTATCCGGCCGAAGTTTTACGAACGTTTCCAGGCGGCGGGGATTCGGGTTCCCGCCTCCGCTCTGCAGTCGGATGTAGAGGTGCGATGAACTAATGCCGGGCTTGGCGATCTTCGTATTTCTGATCATTTTCGCGCTGGTCCTGGTAGCCGTCGGGTTGGGGTTCAGCTATCTCGAGTCGCGCCGCAAGAAGCGCGTCCAAGGGATGCTGCAAGGCGTTGTCGAACTGGAAGAGGTATCGAGCGCCTCCGTTCTGATGAAGCCGCCCGCGGCCGAGGACCCGATTGCGAAACTGCTCGAGCGCTTCGATTTCACCGGGAAAGTACGGATACGTTTGGAACAGGCTGGCTTGGAGTGGACCGTCGGGAGACTGTTCCTCACGATGGGGGCCGGCGGGGCGGTAGGCCTGTTGATTGGATTGAAAATCCGGGTGCTTGTTCTGCCCTCGTTGAGCGCCATCGCGCTGGCGGCTTCGTTCGCGATGCTGCCCTATTTTTATGTCTCGCGAAAGCGGCGCCAAAGGATGGCTCGATTCGAGGAACAGTTTCCCGAAGCGCTCGATTTTCTAGCCCGGTCGATGCGGGCGGGGCATGCGTTCTCGATCAGCATGGAACTGCTCGCCGCCGATGCGCCCGAGCCTTTAGCGGTGGAGTTCCGGAAGGTCTCGAACCAACAAAAATTGGGATCGGGAATGCACGCGGCTCTCCAGAGCCTGATTGTTGCCGTCCCGCTCATCGACGTGCGCTTCTTCGTCTCTTCGGTGATGATGCAGCAGGAGACTGGCGGGAATCTGGGCGAAATTCTCTCCAAGCTCTCTTATGTTATCCGCGAAAGGTTCCGATTAAAGGGGCAGGTAAAGGCGGCGAGCGCCCACGGCCGCATCACCGGAATGGTTCTGATCTAATGCCTCTTGCTTTAATCGTCGTTCTTACGGTGATCGCTCCGGAATAC